>JAEUIF010001388.1 GCA_016795185.1 Planctomycetia bacterium
ATGCGGTGCTGCACCTGCTCTACTCGCGCTTCTGGCACAAGGTGCTGTTCGATCGCGGGCACGTCGGCACGCGCGAACCGTTCCAGAAACTCGTCAACCAGGGCATGATCCTGGGCGAAGCGCAGTACCACGTCAGCCCAGCGGTGTTCGAGGCCAACAAGGCCAAACTGGCCGAAATGGGCATCGTCGGTCAGAAGCGCGAGGACGAGGACAAGGTGACCTACGTCCTGCTCAACCAGAAGTCCGCTAACGAGCAGCCGACGAACCTGAACACCGACGAGCAGACCGAGAAGAAGCAGGGCAAGGTCATCCTGGCCGGCACGAACATCGAATTGACTTCGCGGGCCGACAAGATGTCCAAGAGCCGGGGTAACGTCATCAACCCCGACGATGTGGTCAAGGAATACGGCGCGGACAGTCTGCGCCTGTTCGAGATGTTCATGGGGCCGCTGGAAGCGACCAAGCCCTGGAGTATGCAGGGCGTGAAAGGGGTACATCGGTTTCTGGACCGCGTCTGGCGCGTGATGATCGACGACCGCGCCGAAGCGGTGAAACTCGCGGACGCAGTGCAAGACGCCGAACCGGATACGGAGACGCTGCGCCAGTTGCACAAGACGGTCAAGAAGGTGTCGGAAGACCTGGACGCCATGCGCTTCAACACTGCCATCGCGGCGATGATGGAATTCACGAACCACCTGAGTAAGCTCACGGTCCGGCCGCGTTCGGTGCTGAAGACCTTCGTGCTGCTGCTCAGTCCCTTCGCGCCACACCTGGGCGAAGAACTCTGGCAGGCTCTCGGCCAGAACAACACGCTGGCTTACGAACCCTGGCCGACCTTTGACGAAGCCCTGACCCGCGACGCGGAAGTCGAGGTGCCGGTCCAGATCAACGGCAAGCTGCGCGCCCGGCTGCTGGTGCCGCCGGAAACGGACAAGGCCCAGCTGGAAGCGACCGCCCTGGCCGATGAGAAGGTCAAGGGACTGATCGAAGGCAAGCAGGTCAAGAAGATCATCGTGGTACCCGGAAAGCTGGTCAATATCGTGGTAGCCTGACCACGCACCTTTGGCCAAATCGCCATGCCTTATGAAATTAGCGTCACGGAAATCGCCGAAGCTCAACTCCGCGCCTTGACTGCACGCGAACAACGGATCGTGGAGGAAGGGATCGCCAGCAGGTTGGTCAGCCAACCGACGACGACCAGCCGGGCCCTGAAAAAGCTGCGGCCGAATCCACTGGCGGGTTATGAACTGCGGCTCGGCAACCTGCGTGTGCTATATAATGTGGATGAAGCGAAATCCGAGGTCGTGATCCTGATCGTGGGGCACAAGGTAGGCAACCGGCTGATCGTTGCTGGGGAAGAGTTTCATGGCCACGAAGATTATCCCACTGCATGAGTTGCAAATGGATACGGAAGGCTATCTTCGACGTTGCCTGGATTCGGGGCAAGCGTTAGTCGTCGAATTGCCGGATCATCGCTTGCTTTCGATTCAGCCGGTCGAGGAAGACGATGCGTTGACTGACGAGTTAATCGAACACAATGCGGCATTTCAAGCGTTGCTGGCGAAGTCCGCAGCCAGTCCCCGCAAGCCGTTTCGATCCATCGTGACGCCAGCATCACCTGGCCTTGAAGAGCCCCAAGGGAACCCGCCTCGTTAGACGGAGTGCCCGCCCCATGGCCATCGTCTTCGCCTGTCCGAAGTGCCAGTTCGTGATGAAAGCGCCCGAGGACCAAGGCGGCGTGAAGGTCAAATGCATGCAGTGCAGCGTGACCCTGGAGATTCCCTACCTGCGGGGCATCCTGGTGGATGTGCCGCCGGAGCAGGCCGTGGCGGTGCTCTCCGGCGGTTCGGCGATCAAGCCCACGCAGCCGACGCACCAGGCCATGCGCGCCGCGCCCAAGGAGAACCGCGCCGATGAATGGCTCAAGGAAGCCAGCGAATTGAAGGAGCAGGATAATCATGAAGCAGCCATCAAGCTGCTGCGCCGCGCCTACGAGGAGATTCGTCGGGAAAATGCCATGTTTCCCGTTGATGCTTTCTTGAAACTGCCGATCTACTTGCAAAACGCCGGCAAGATGAAGGACGCCTGGGTCGAGTTCACCAACCTGCTGTTTCGCGGCTACCCGAACCAACCGCGCCACGGTGCGCCATTGTTCCACGATCGCGCCAAGATCATGGACACCATGCGCCTGTTCCTGGACCACGAACGCCGCGCCGACGTGGCCGACGTCTACGGCATCCTCGGCACGGTTTGCAAGGGCGTCGCCCTGCACAAGGAAGACCGCAAGAAGGAACTGCGGGCGTTCCTCAACAAGTCCACGTGCGAAGAGTATGTCGCGGAGCTAAAGAAGTACCCCGGCAACCTGGGACCGTTGCAGCCAATCCATACGGCGGTGATCGAGGAACTGAGCAGGTTTCCGGATGTGGACTATGACCGACTCGGCGACCGCATCGACCGGGGGTTGACGGTGAAGACTTGAATGCTCTTCTAAAGTTCCTTTCCACCCGGCAACGTCAGCGTCAACAGTTCACCGAGTGCAGTCCCCAGCTGGCCGGCGGCGAAGCGCGTGTCTTTAGCCAGACGCCACAGTTCACCCAGCGATCCGGGAGCACGCAGCAGCAAGCCTGCGAGCGCGAGCCACGACACCCGCCCGCCGGCGAGCAGCGAAACCAGGCGGGGCGATAGCGGCGTGGCGAGGGCGTCGGAAACGACGCGCACGCAGCCGAACGGGATCCCCTGCTTGCTGCACATGCGGGCGACGTGCGCGGATTCCATGTCCAGCGCCGCCGCCTGATACTTCTCGCCGAGTCGACGTTTCTCGCTCGGATCGCCGACCAGTTGCGGCACGGACAGAAACCGGCCGCGCTGAATGGGCGGACGCCATTCGGTCGTGGGCAACTCGCCGGGCCAGGTAGTCGGCCAGCGGTTGCCGACCAGATCGACGACCTCGTCGGCTAGCAGCACGTCCCCCACTTGCAGTTGCTCTTGTAGTCCCCCGGCAAAACCAGCCGACAACACCAGTTTAGGTCGGTAGGGCACTTTGCCGAACTCCGGTTGGCCCAGCACCCAGGTCAGGGCCGTTTCGGTGCGCGCGGCGCCGATGCCGGTCTCCAGCACCAGGACGGTTAGCCAGGCCGGGCCGCAAAACCGCGCCCGCACCGGAGCGCCCGGCGCGCGCTCTTGCGGGCGGAACTCGCGCAGGAACGGCGCTGCTTCCCGATGGAGCGGAAACAGGATGCAGGGGTCGTCGAATTGCAGCAGGTGGCTCACCGCGATGCGCACCGCGCCTTGGTGGGAGGGAAAAGAAGCGACCCGAAACGCCCGGCCCCATCGCCCGGCGTTTCGGGTCGTGCATATCGTTCAACGGAGGCCGACTACTCGAAGCGGAAGACGTCGTGGCACTTGCCGCAGGACTTGTCGGCCTTGACGGCGGCCTTTTGGAGATCGGCGGCCTTCTTGGCCTTGGCGGCGGCGGTGAACTCCTGCGACGCCTTGAGCATTTCCTCGCTCCAGGCGACCCAGTCCTTCTTCTTCTTCTTGCCGTCGTCCTTTTCCGGCGGCTTGGCCAGCGTGACCAGCGTCAAGGCGACCATGTCGTTGCCCATCTTGACCAGGGCGGCGGACTCCGCGCCCAGGTCCTTGTCGGACAGCGGGTTCTCGGCCAGCTTCATCAGCTTCTTTTCGATGCCGTCCGGCGTGATCGCGCCTGCCTTGTCGCCGACGCCCAGGCCCGGCTTCTTGTGGCTGCGCAGGACGAACAGGTGCATGACCTCGTCCCATTCGCTGTTCTTGGCGGTCTCGGCGGCCAGCTTCTTGGCCCCTTCCAGATCGCCCTTATCCACGGCCGCCGAAATCTTGCCGATGGCCTCGGTCAGCCCGCCCTTGCCCTGCGCGAGGACACTGCGTTCGGACAGCGTCAGCGACCCGATGCCGAGGGCCGCGCACACGCCCAGGATCACGCCACTGCGAAGATGCAAACTCATGAAGCACTCCCCTAGAATCGGAAATCGGTTCCGGCGACCATCTTCCAAATTAGTGCTGCAACCGCAGGTTGGCAACGCGCGCTCCGCTCAGCGGAACTCCCGGTGACAGTGGTTGCAGCTGGCATTCAGCTTCTCGACGGCCTGAAACGCCGCCTTGCCATCCTTCGCCTGGACGGCTTCCGCCAGCCGCACCGCTTGCAGACGCATCTCGTCCGACAGTTTCTGCCAGAGCGGGGCCTTCTGTGGCGGCGTATGCTCTTTGCAAAGCTCCGCCGCCACGGCGGTGCGATAGGCGGTCAGCCGCAGGTCGTCGTTCAGGGCCGCCGCTGGCAACTGGCCGTCGGCTACTCCCGCCAGCTTGTCGAAGAGATTCTCGATGTCCAGGCCGCCCTTGTCCGGGGCACGGAACTGGCTCATCAACTCATCCACATCCACTACGGGGCCGAGCAGCTTCACTTTCTCTTTCCTGGCTTGCGGATTGGCCGCCACCTTGGTTAAACCCTTGGCCTGCGTCACCGCCTCGGCATATTTCTTGTCCTTGATGCGTGCGGCGGTGTCCAGAGCCGCGTCGCGCAACGTGGCGCGCTGAGCGCCGTCCGTACCGCTCAGGTCGTACTGGGCAAAGGCCGCCAGCATGACCATCGCCACGCGAGCCTTCTCGGCGGAGCGGCGCGTCACTTCGCCGCCCAGAGCATCGACCGTCACCTTGACGGATGGTTCCACCAAGCGGACATAGTCGGCGGGCGGCAGGGAACTGCCCTTGTTGTCGGCCGCCGTGCCGGCACCCTGACCGAGCAGCGTGCAGGCGACGCCGAGGACCACGGCCCCTATCCATGACGACGCAGCGCGTGGACGATTCATTCGACCCTCGCTTTTCACTTCGGGCCGCCGCCGAAGATTTTGTGGCAGTTGGTGCAGCTGTTAGTGATTTTGGCGATGGCGTCGAGGCCGGCCTTGCCGTCCTTTGCCTTCACGGCTTCCGCGAGGTCCAGGCCCGCCCGCTTCATGTCGGCCGAGTAGCCCGCCCATTCCTTTTCATTCTTCTTCGGCGTCCGGCTATTGATCAGATCGCCTGAAACCGCGACCTGATAAGCCTTGAACATCAGCGGGTCGCGCAGGTCGGTCGGCGGAATACCCTTCATGCCCAGCTGGTACTGATAGAAATCGCGGTGAATGCCGTAGCCGCCCTCGGGCGGATGGTTGAACTGGTTCATGAGTTCGCGGAACTTCAGTTCGTCGATCAGCTTGATCTTGTCCTTCTTCGCCTTGGGGTCTTCCTTGACGGTGAGCAGGGCGTCGGCCTCCTTGATGGCTTCCGCGTACTTTTTGCCGTCGATGGTCTTGGCCAGCTTCAGGGCCGCGTCGCGCACCGTGGCGCGTTGCTGGGCGTCCGCGCCTTCCAGGTTCTGCTGCGCGTAAGCCGCGATCATGATCGCCGTCGTCCGCGCCTTCGCCACGAACTCTTCCTTCGGCGAGGCGCCCTTGAGTGCGTCCTTGACGCTCTTCACACCGTACTGGAGCATCTTGGGATAGTCCGCGTCAGGCAGGACCTGGTCCTTGTTCTGCGCGGAGCTGGGCGCGGCACCCACCAGCCAGACGCCCAGGGCCAGCGCAGCGCCGGCGACGACGGATCGTTGCGTGCGTACTTGCATGAATTTTCTCCCCGAGGTGTAAACCAATAGAGGCAACTGGCCGGTGCGCGGCCGTCGTTCAGGTTTGGACGAACGTGGGGCGGAGGCTGTTCCCAGGATTCGGCGGTTATTTGAAGCGCTCGTGACAGGCGCTACAGCTGGTATTTAGCTTGTTGAGCGCGGCAAAGGCGGCCTTGCCGTCCTTGGCCTTCAGCTGGCTGGCCATCTCCAGCGCGCCCTTCTTCATATCGACGGACCAGATATCCCAGTCCTTCTTATCCTTGGCCGGCACATGGTCGTGGGTCAGGTCGGAGAGCAGTGCGATCTGGTAAGTGGTGGACAGGAGCGCGTCGTTGATGGCGGCGGGCGGCACCACCTTTTTCTTGTCAGTGGCCAGGCTGAGCAACAGCTTTTCGATGCCTTGCCCGCCCGCCTTGGGCTGCTTGAACTGGCTCATCACCTCCTGCAAGTCCAGATGCGCCTCGTAGAGCTTGACCTTTTCCTTCTTGGCCTTGGAGTCTTCCTTCAGGTCCTTCAAATCGCCGGCCAGCTTGACGGCCTCATCATACTTCTCGCCCTTGACCAGCGCGGCGAGATTCAGGGCGGCGTCGCGTACCGTGGCGCGTTGCTGGCCGTCCTTGCCGGCCAGGTTGTCCTGGGCCGCGGCGGCGATCATCACGGCGGCGCAGCGCGCTTTGGTCTTCATCTTCTTGACCTGGTCTTTCTCGGTCGCTTCCTTCGCGCCCTTGAGCCCCTCCTGCACGACCTTCAGCTGCGCCTCGACCAGCTTGGCGTAGTCTCCGTCCGGAATGACCACGTCCTTACCTTCCTGAGCCTGGCCCAGCGCGACCAAGCCCAGGGCGAACACCAGCGCGGCGGCGCGGACAGCCCGGCTGCAAACTGACTTCAGCATACGGTGCGACTCCTGGGTGTGACCGATGGCAACAGCGTTGGTTTCGGTTCCTGGGGCGCTTCCACACGGCGACGGTGGGGCGTCCCGCACGGCCGACTTCCCATCATAAAAGTCCGCAAGGCCATTGCAAGAGGTGGAACCCCGTTTTCCGGTCGATCTATTGTTCGATTCGCGACTGGCCACGAACCGCGAATGTTTTGCTCTCAGCAGAATTGCAAACTATGTTATAGTCAGAGAGACGGACCTCTCCCGACCGTACCCTTGCGCCGGCCGCCGTGTGCCGGCACTCGACCGCCCAGACTCGCGAACGCGGGCGTTTCCGCCGACTGCCAGGTTCCCGTGCCGCAATGCCCCAAGGTCGCGCGGCTCGCGCCCACGCAGCTTCGCCTCGGACGGCGCCACGGCAGCGGATCGTCCGTGCAGCCCAGAGAACTACGATGAACCGTCCCCAACGACCGGAAGAAATCGACAAGGCGGTGGCCCACAGCCGCGGCTCTGGCAGCGGTATCCTGGCGTTGCCGGAGATTCCCGGCCTGCCCGCCTCGGGCAAGGCGTTCCTGGACAAACTTGTCAAGGTCCAGGTTGTTGAAAAGAGCGCCATCGGCCAGTTCCTGCGGAATTCGTCGGAACAGGTGACGGAGTTCAGTACGCCCGAAGCCATTGGCAACGCGCTCCGGCAAGCGGGCATCCTGACCGACTACCAGCTCGACCGTGTCCTGAGCGGCAGCACGCACGGCATGATCCTGGGCAACTACCGGGTCATGGAACGGCTCGGCGCGGGCAGCATGGGGGTGGTCTTTCTCGGCGAGCACATGTTGCTCAAGCGGCGGGTCGCCATCAAGGTACTGCCCGTGGACGACACGCTGCCGCCAGCCATCCTGGAACGGTTTTACGGCGAGATGCGCGTGCTCGCCGACTTGCACCATCCGAACATCGTGATGGCCTTCGACGCGGGCAAGCTGGCTGCTTCCCAGGCCAACAGCCCAGCGCTGCACTACCTGGTCATGGAGTTGGTGGATGGCGGCGACATCGAGCAGTACGTCATCGACCACAACATCTTGCCGATCCCGCAAGCCTGCGACATGATCCGCCAGGCCGCCTGCGGCTTGCAGGAAGCCCACGACCACCACCTGATTCACCGCGACATCAAGCCCTCGAACTTGCTGCTGACCAAGGACGGCCAGGTGAAGCTGGTCGATTTCGGCCTGGCCCGGCAGTTCCACAGCAATCTGACCGATCCGAGCTGCTTGCTGGGCAGCGTCGAATTCATGGCCCCGGAACAGAGCATTGATCCATCCGCGGTGGACGGCAAGGCCGACATTTACGGCCTGGCCGCCACGCTGTTCTGGATGCTCACGGGCCAGACGCCCTATCCCGAGGAAAAGAGCATCGCGCGGGCGCTGCGTCGCTTGCAATGCGAGAAGCCGCGCCGGCTGCGCGACCTGCGTCCGGAGATTGCCCCGGAACTCGACGCGCTGGTCGATCGCATGCTGGCCCGCGACCCGATGGCGCGGCCGCAACAACCGATCGCCGTGATGAACACGCTCAGCCGTTTCGCCGCGCCGGCCGCGCCGCCCTGGGAGATTTACCAGTTCGACGAAGCGGATGCGGGCGAATTGTCGCACCTGGACGCGCCGCCCGCCGCGCCGGACAACACCTGGCGCGTACTGGTCGTGGACTCCGACGCCCAGGTGCGCAAGACGATCCGCAAGGCGCTGGAAGACCAGAGCTGCATCGTCTCCGAGGCGGTGAACGGGGAAGCGGCCCTGCAACTGGCGCGCACCGAGCCCTTCGGTGTCATCCTGCTGCAACTGGAGTTGCCCGATATTCACGGCTACGAAGTGTGCAGTCGCCTGCGCGTGACGCCGCCGCGTCCTCACCTCAAGATTATCGTCACAGCCCGGCTCAGTGAGCGCTACGACCTGGCCGGCGCGATCGGCCACGGTGCGGACGATCTGGTCGGCAAACCGGTGCATCAGCGCGAACTGGTGGCCAAGGTGCAGTACCAGCTCCGCCTCAAGGACGCCCAGGACCGCAGCGACCTGATGGCCCGCCATCTGTTGCTGGCCAACCGGCAGCTGGAAGACAGCCTGAAGGCCCGCGCCAGCGACGTGCGCCAGGCCCACGACGCCCTGCTCTACGCGATGGCCAAGCTGGGCGAATCGCGCGACGGCGAGACCGCCGGCCACTTCCGCCGCTTGCAACTCTACTGCCGGGCGCTGGGCGAGACCTTGCTGCAAGACCCGCTCTGGGCGGGCATGCTCAGCAGTGCCTTCCTGGAAAATCTCGAACGGTGCGTGCCGCTGCATGACATCGGCAAGCTGGCGCTGCCGGACTCCGTGCTGTCGAAGCCGGGGCCGCTCAGCCCGACCGAACGCACGCTGATGCAGACGCATCCCTCGCTGGGCGCCAACATCCTCGATTCGCTGGCGCAGCAGTACGGGGAATCGCTCGGATTCCTCACGGCGGCCACGGTGATCGTCCGGCATCATCACGAACGCTACGACGGCCAGGGCTATCCCGACGCGCTCTCCGGTGATGCCATCCCACCGGCGGCCCGCCTGGTGGCGCTGGTGGACGTCTACGATGCCCTGCGGCGCAAGCGGCCCTACAAGCAGCCGATGACGCACGAGGCGGCCGTGCGCACCATCACCGATGAATCCGACGGCCAGTTCGATCCGAACGTGCTGCAAGCCTTTTCCATGTGTCACGAGAAGTTCAAGGCGATCTTTCAGCAGGTGCGGGATTGAATTGACGCAGTCGATGTCAACGGCCGCGCCGGGTGAACTCACCGGGCGCGGCCGTTGGCTTATACTGGTCCAGACGTGGCTTCATCGGTTTCCTGGTCGCGAGCGGCACGGGAGGATTTATGCCCGCGTGGACATCGGCCTGGTGGTTCTACGCACTGCTCTCGGCCGCGTGCTTCGGCATGCAATACGTACTGTTGGAAGTGCTGTTTCGGAAGATGGAGTTTGCGGCTTCCTACACCTTTCTAACGCTCGCGAATGCCCTCGTGCTTGCGGGAATCATGTTCGCGCTTTACCCCGAACAAAATTGGACGCAACTCTGGCAAGGATGGTCGGTGGCCGGCTTACTGGGCGTCTACGTCCTTTGCGGCAGCGGCGCCTACCTGTTCAACGCCCTGGCGATCCGCGACAAGGACGCGACGCATGCCTCGCTGCTGGAAATCACCTATCCGGCGTTCATCATCCTGCTGACGGCGCTGTTCCTGCACCGGATTCACTTGAACTTGCTGGGCTTTCTCGGCGCGGCCCTCATCATTGGCGGCGCGGCGCTGGTCCTGTACAGCCAGGGCGAACCCCATGCGCCCGCCAGTCATCTAGCGCAACTGCCACCACAGCAGTCCCAGCAACAGCAACCCTGAGCCGATCAGCACGCCGCGCACGATCCGATCTTGCCACCGGGCGCGGCGAAGTGCGTCCGCGTAGGGAATGCGCGTGAACTCGATCATCGTGTACAGCGGCAAGTACCAGCGGGGCAGCAAACGGTGCAGCGCTACCGCCAGTTGCTTCTTCAGCACGAACCAGCGCGAGCCGACGCGGTCGCGCATCTCGATGAAGTTCTCGAGGCACAGGTCCGCCAGCACGTCCAGATGCGGCTTGCGTCGCGCCTCGTAGTCCCGGAAGGCTGCTTCCCAATGCGGCGCGTGGGCCTGCAAGCACTGAGTCAAGACCGTGCAATCCTCGAAGGCTGCATTCATGCCCTGGCCCAGAAAAGGCACCACGGCATGGCAGGCGTCGCCGACCAGCACGGCCTTGCCACCCTGGTGCCAGGGCCGACAGCGGATCGTCACCAGTGATCCCGTCGGATTGTGTAGAAAGTCCTCGACCAGCGTGGGTAACAGCGGCACCGCATCCGGAAACTGCTGCGTGAAAAAGCGGCGGATATCGTCCGGGGCCGTCAGCGCGGCGAAACTGTTCGGGCCCTGCAATGGCCAGAACAGGGTGCAGGTGAAGGAACCATCCTGGTTGGGCAGCGCGATCATCATGAAGCTGCCGCGCGGCCAGATGTGCAGGGCATGCTTCTCCAGCTGAAACGCGCCGTTGGGTCCGGCGGGGATCGTCAGTTCCTTGTAACCGTGTGTCAGGTATTCCTGCTGGTAGTTGAAGTGCTCTTGCCGCTGCATTTGAGCGCGAATCGCGGAATACGCGCCATCCGCGCCGACGATGATCTCGGCGGCGATCTTGCCAGTGTCCTGAAAGTCGAGGACATTGCTTCCAGGGTCGAAGCCCGTGCAGCGCTGACCGAAATACAAGTTCACCGCAGGCAAGCGGGCGGCGGCTTCCACCAGCAGCAAGTTCAGGCCGGCGCGAGACACGGAATAGAGCGCTTCACTGTCATCCTTGCCGTAAGGCTGGAACGTTAGGTCGCCGGCCTGGCCGTGGATCATGCGGCCGCGCATCAGGATGGCGGAGCGCAGTACCTCATCGGCCAGGCCGACCTCACGCAGCGCGTGCAGGCCGCGCACGGACAGGGCCAGGTTGATCGAGCGCCCGCGATCCTGGTTGTGGTGGCGCGGATCGGGGCGGCGTTCGTGCAATTCGACGCGGTAACCCAACCGGCCCAGATAACACGCCAGCAGCGTGCCGGCCAGGCCAGCGCCGACGATGGTGAATGGCGGGGATTCGCTCATGCGAAGCGCGACAGGAGGTCCGCGAAGCGCCACACTTCCTCGAAAGTATTGTATAGCGGCACGGGCGCGACCCGGATGACATTCGGCTCCCGAAAGTCGCAGATCACGCCGGCGCGCTCCAGGGCCGTCGCCAGCGCGCGCGGTTCTTCGTGAATCAGCAACGATAGCTGGCAGCCGCGACTGGGCGCGTCGCGCGGGGTGATGACCTCCACGCGCCCTGTCGGCAAGCGGTCCAGCAGGTACTGCAAATAGCCCGTCAGCCGCTCTGATTTCTCGCGCAAGGCCGGCATGCCCACTTCATCGAACAGCGCCAGCGAAGCGCGCAGCGGAGCCAGGGCCAGGATCGGCGGGTTGCTCAGCTGCCAGCCGTCGGCTCCGGCGCGGGGCACGAAGTCGGGCTGAAGGTGCATCCGAAATCGGGTGGCGGGGTCGTTGCCCCACCAACCGGCCAAGCGGGGCAGCGACAGATTCTGGCCGTGCCGTTCATGCACGAAACAACCTGCCACCGCGCCCGGGCCCGCGTTCAGGTACTTGTAGCTGCACCAGACCGCGAAATCGATGTTCCAGTCGTGCAGTTGCAAGGGCACGTTCCCGGCCGCATGCGCCAGGTCGAAGCCGACGATGCAGCCCCGCGCTCGAGCCAGCCCGGCAATGCGCTGCATGTCGAAACACTGCCCGGTGAAAAAGTTCACGCCATTGAGCAACACCACGGCAATCCGCTCACTGTGCGCTTGCAGCAGGGCTTCGAGGTCCTCCAGGCGAATCGTCCACTCGCCCGCGCGCGGCTGCACGGTGAGCAAGGCAGCGTGCGGGTCGAGGCCCCGGCAGGCAATGTGCGAAGAAATGGCGTAGCGATCCGAGGGAAACGTCGGCTCATCGATGAGGATACACGGGCGCTCGTTGGTGGGCTGGTAGAAAGTCGTCAGCAGCAAGTGCAGGTTGACCGTCAGGCTGTTCATCATCACCACTTCGCCCGGCCGCGCCCCGACCAGGCGAGCGCCGCTCTCGCGAAATAATTCGTGATATGAATACCACGGCGCCTGCTCCTTGAAATGACCGCCCACGCCGAGCCGCGCCCAGGCGTCCAATTCCTGTTCGATCAGGCCGCGCACCGCTTTCGGTTGCAGTCCAAGCGACTGACCGCACAAGTAGAGCGCGGGTTGACCATCGGGCAACGCAGGGATCAGAAAGCGCTGGCGGCAGGCGCGCAGCGGATCGGCGGCGTCAAGATCGCGAGCAAACGTGAGCGTCGGCTGGTAGTCCATGTCGGCCCATGCTAATCCGCCCGCGAGTAGTTTCAAGACTTTCCGATAATTGCATCCACAAACCAGCAGCATCGAACATGCTCCCCCGGCTGCCGGCAGTGGTTGAGGA
>JAEUIF010000023.1 GCA_016795185.1 Planctomycetia bacterium
TGCCAGCCTGAAGCCGCTGCTGGAAGACCCGACCCGCACCTGGGACAAGCCCGCCTTCACGCAGGTCTCGCGTGGCACGCCCACGGCCACGGGCGCAACCACCGAGAAGGGCGCTCCGTGGTTCATGGGCCGCAGCATCCGCACCGAACGCTACCGCTACACCGAATGGGACGACGGCAAGAAGGGCGCGCAGCTCTACGACTACACGACCGATCCGCAGGAGCTGAAGAACCTGGCCGCCGATCCCGCTTCCGACAAGGTCGTGGCCGAATTGAAGGAACGGCTGAAGGCGCGGAAGTGAGCGAGGCAAACGTCGAGTGCGTCTGCGCCCCTTCGGGGCTGGACGCACCCGACGATCCTGACCTGTGCTACGGTCTGTCCGGAGAAGCCATGTCGTGAATAGCTGACAGCTATGAACTGATAGCTGTCAGCTATTTCATGGCTTTTTCGCGGCTGCTGTCTGCGATCCTTCCCCCAACTCGTCGGCATCGAAGCCATGGCAGAGAACGCAGTATGCTACTGAGGCACCGATGGAGTTTATGGCTTGGAGTTGTACTTCTCGTACTGGGCGTCGGGCTGATCGCTCTATTCTTGTTGCCGGAGCCAATCACTCCAGCGGCGTCCCACCGAATTCGATTGGGAATGACGGAACCAGAGGTTGAGGCAATCCTTGGCAAGCCTGCGGATCGCGCGTATCACCCCTGGGATGTTGCATTTTTCGTTCAGCCGACGGCCGGTACAGAACCCGAATGGGAGAAAGCGTGGCTAGGAACAGAGTGGATAGTGTTGGTTCACTTTGATGTCGAGGGAAAAGTGTGCGGCAAAGGCTACACGAGCGAACTTGAGGGGCCTCGAACGACTATCATTGAACGGATAAGGAAATCCTTGCGGTGGTGAGAAGCAGTTCGTCGGTTGCAGGTGTAGGGTGCGTCCAGCCCCGAAGGGGCGTTAGAGCAGTAGCCCACGGCGCGAGCCGTGGGTCAAAGTTCGCCCCTGCACCCCAAGCCCCGAAGGGGCGGCAGAAATCGCCCGCAACGATTGCCGCGTAGGCACGGCATCGATTGCGACCAGCGCAATCCGTGGGATTGAGCCGTTCGCCCTCTTCCGCCCCTCCGGGGCTGGTGCGATCCAGATGATCGGGTTCCCACGGCTTGCGCCGTGGGCTACTATTCTGGCGCCCCTCCGGGGCTGGACGGGACCCACGCGCTCCGGGGCTGGACGCACCCCACGCCCTGCTTCACTTCCCCGCCGGCTCGAAGCAATACAGCATGTTGTTGACGTTCGGGCTGTAGAACAGCCGGCCGTTGGCTGCCGTGGGCGTGGTGCAGGCGCGGGGGGCGAAGCCGAGGCTTTGCCAGACGATCTTGCCGGTGTCGAGGTCGCGGGCGTAGAGGCCGCTGCTGCTGACCGCGTAGGAGAGTCGGCCGCTCGTCAGCAGCACCGGAGCGCAGGCGTGGTCCGGGCAGCCGCCCAGCACTTCGCGGTTATCGCGGATCACCGGCTTGCCCGTGGCCAGGTCGCGGACGATGCCGTGCCCGCCGTAGCCGCGCACCACGAAGTAGTCCTCGCCCAGCGCTGGGTGGTGCGAGTAGTAGACCTTGTCCGCTTGCCATTTCAGCTTGCCGTCCTTCGCGGAGATGCAGTACATCGGCGCGCCCGACTGGCCGCCCAGGTAGAGCAGACCGTCCTTGCCCGACGGCCGCCCGTAGCCGTGGACGTGGTAGTCGGTCGAGGTCCAGAGCAGCTTGCCGCTGGCCGGCTCCACCGCGATGGTCGAACCCACGCCCTTGCCCCACGTCAGGCCGCAGGAGAAGTACATGATGCCGTCGAGCAGGCACGCGCCGCCGGCCACGGTCTTCAGATCGCTCGGCAACTCGTGCTGCCAGAGCGGTTTGCCGGTGGCGGCGTCGAAGGCGCGGGCCACGGGTTTCGGCGGTGTGCCCTCGGCGGTGAAGCCCGCGACCACGTTGCCGACGATGATCGGCGAACTCCGGCAGGTGCCCTGGATCGAACCCCACGGCTGCGACCACAACGTCTCGCCGGTGCGGGCGTCGACGGCGAGGAACTCCGAGCCGCCCTCGCCGGGCTTGCGCGTCGTCGAGTTACTGTTGCGATTGATGTAGAGCTTGCCGTTATCGAGCAGCATTTGCTTCCAGCCATCGACCGGGCCGTTGAGCCGCCGCCGCCAGCGGATCCGGCCTGTCGCCTGTTCGAGTGAAGCGAGCGTGCCGGCCTCGGAGACGAAGTAGATGCAATCGTCGTCGGCGTTGTTCTGCACCCGCAGGTCGAACGGCCGGCAAGCCCAGCGCAGTCGGAGCGGCGGCTTCAAGCGCGGGTCGTTGACGAAGTTGGTATTCGCCTGGTCCATGCTGGCCACTGGCGCGCCGTAGCGCTGGCCCGTGGCGCTTTCGACCTCCGAGCGTACCTCGTGTAACTTCGCCATTTCCTTCGGCATCGGCAGCTTGCCCTCGGGCGCCAGGCCGTAGAGGTAGCCATCGTCGCAGCCGAAGTAGACCGCGCCGTTCGCGACGACGGGCGACGAGCCGATGGCCTTGCCGAACGCCGTGCTGAACTTGAACGGTGGCGGCTGGAAATCGGGCCAGCGGCCGGTACTGTTCAGGGCCACTACGTACAAATCGCCGTGAATGGTGCCGAAGACGCAGTGCTCCTTCGTCAAGGCCGGCGAGGCGATGCAGGACGTGAATTGCCGTTGGTCGAGCGAGTTGTCGGTGCGCGCGGCCCACAGGGCCTTGCCGGCGTTGAAGTCGAAGGCGCTGACGCCCTGGTAGTGCCGGGGCCAGAAGACCGTGCCGTCGCGCACGGCCGGCGTGGCGTGGACCGCCCAGTTCTGGTCGCGAAAATCCGACTTCTCGTCGAAACTGCCGTCCGCCAGCCTCATGCGGATGACGTTGCCCCAACGATCCGTGCTGGGGTAGCCGCCGTAGACCCAGTCGCCGGCGATCACCGGCCCCATCGGGATGCCCGCGTCCTTGCCGAGCGGGGCGCGCTGGCACCAGGCTAGCTTGGCGGTCTTGCCTTCATCATCGAGGCAGAACAAATCCCAGCCGAGGTTGACCGCCAGGCGCTTGCCCGATATCGCGATCTCGCCACCGCCATAATGCGGATCGTGCCAGCTGCCGGGAAACCCGCTGGCGCGCTTGTTGGTCTTCGGGTCTTCGTAGCTCTTGTAGTGGTCGTAGCGCCAGCGTTCGTTACCGTCGAGGTCCAGGCAATGCACGATCGCGCCCAGGTCCTGGAAGTAGAGCGAGTCGTTGGCGGCGGTCACGGAGCCGGTGATCGGCCAGCCGACGTCGATGCTCTTGCGCACCTTGCCGGTGGCGGCGTCGAGGATGTGCAGCCGGCCCGTCGTGGTGCCGTAGACGATGCGGCCCTGCACGACGCAGGCCGAGGATGAGTTGGAACCGCAGGCGCGTTCACCGTCGGGAGCCATTTTCCAGACGATCCGATTCGCGGCTGGATCGATGCAATACGCCGTGCCCATCTGATCCACGACATAGACGCGCCCCGCGACCACGGCCGGCGAGGTGGTGACGGCGTCGTCGAGTTGCACGCAGGTCGCCAGGCCCAACGGCAAACGCAGCGCTTCGTCGGCGGCGTCGCCGGTGTGCTGCGGGCCGCGCATGAACTGCGGCCAGTCGGCGGCACGGGTCGATGATTCTCCCAGCAAGGCCAGCGCGAGCAAGAGGCAAGCGGTGGGTGCAAAGCATCGCATGGCAAGGTCTCCGTGGCAGGAAACGTGGAGCGGATAGAGCAGGCAGGGCCCGAGGTTTGAACCGCTGCATGCCAGCACAAGTGACGAGGGAGTGCCAGACTTTTCGCCGATGGACAGGTGTTTGAACTTTGGCAGGCTACTCGTTTTTCGATACGAAGGTGCAGGTTAGCCGAAACTCCGCATCGAAGTTGCCCAGGGCAGTAACCCCAGCGAACAGGTTAGTGCCGCAGTCGCCGAGGATCAGATCGAAGAAGCCGTTGCTGGCAGCCCGCACGGACGCGATCTCGATCCAGTCCGCGAATTGTTCCACCGTGACGGGCTCCTGATCGTCCGCCGCTTGTCGGTTGTAGGATTCAGACAGAGGCGTGGCGATCATGAGCAGGGCTTGTCGTTCGTTGGCACGCACCCAGTCAGTCGTTCGGAGCGCAGCGGCGAAAACCTCGGCGGCATCCGGCCGAGCCGTGTGCGCGCCGACCGGCACGATTTCCAACGGGACTGGAGCTCGCTGCAAACCGAGTTCGCCGCGCCAATGCCCGGCCGATTCATCCCATTGCAACCGACCCAACTGCGGTAACGTAATGTCGTGCTGCATCAAGCCTCCCGACTCCGCGGTGAACTGCACCATGTAGCACCGTTGGTTGGCGATCGAGAACTCTCCGGACAAACTAACAGCCTGCACCATACCGCACCCGGTTGCAATCGGCTCGGTCACGGGTATCATTCTAGTGTTCTGACAACCGTTAGATCGAGTGACGAGGGCCTGCCGTGAGCCAATGCACCACCGCTCCTCGGGCGCTGACCGACCGGCAGCGCGACGACTACGAACGCGACGGCTACCTGATTCTGCGCCAGGTCTTCTCACCGTTCGAGATCGCGCTGGCGGTCCTCGAAGCCGAACAACTGGTGCAACGGCGCGAGTTGATCCACACCGACAACATCCGCTGCCGCTGGCAGCCGCACGTCGTCACGGATGAGTGCCTGTTCGAGTGCTTCGACCCGGTCATCGACATCGGCCCGGTCTGTGCCAGGCTGGCCCGCGACCCGCGCCTCCTCGACGCGGTCGGCACGCTCTACGGCGAGTCAGCGCACCTGTTCAAGGACAAGCTGATCTTCAAGCCGCCGGGAGCCAAGGGCTACGATCTGCACCAGGATTACATTGGCTGGAAGGATTTTCCGAAGACCTTCATCACCGTGCTGGTGCCGCTCGATCCCTCGGATCGGAGCAACGGCTGCACCGAGGTGTTTCCGGGCTATCACCATCAGGGCTACCTGTCGCCCGAGGACGGTGACTATCACCCGATGCCGGCGGGCGTCGTGGACGAGAGCCAGTGCGTGCCGCTGGAACTGGAGCCGGGCGACATCGCGCTGTTCGGCGCGTTCACGCCGCACCGCTCCGCGCCCAATCGCTCCGAGGGCTGGCGGCGGCAACTCTACCTGAGCTACAACGCGGACTCCGACGGCGGCGACCGGCGCACGGCGCACTACCGCGAGTTCCACCACTGGCTGAAGGGCAAGTACGCGGAGTACGGCAAGCACCAGACCTATTTTCAGTGAGCCGTGCTGTCCCTGAACACGAAGGCAAGGTGTGTGATGGCCCTCAACGCAATGAAGTTCCATATCTCGCTGAACGTCTCGAACCTGCCACGGTCGCTGGCGTTTTATCGCGTGCTGTTCGGCCTGGAACCGGCCAAGTGCCATGACGACTATGCGAAGTTCGAGCTGACCGAGCCGCCGGTCGTTTTCTCGCTGGTGCCGCAGCCGTCGCTGACGGGCGGTTCGCTGTCGCGCATCGGCCTGCGCTTCGGCGAGCCTGCCGCCGTAGCCGAGATCAAGGCGCGGCTGGAAGCGAACGGCCTGACAATTCAAATCCCGTCCGGTTGCTGCTCCGCGACGCTCCGCAAATGCTACGTGGCCGACCCGGACCTGAACCTCTGGGAGATCGCCAGCGGCGAGGACGACGACAGCGCCGCGCCGGCCGCGCCGGCCGCGCCTTCCACCAGCTTGCGATTGCTGCCGGTGGTCGCTGCCGCCGAGTCGGTGGTCTGGGAACACTTCGTGACCGCGCCGCCGTCCGAGCGCATTCCGCACGGCGACGGCGCGGTGGACGAGGTCCGTCTGACCGGCAGCTTCAACGGCAGCCTCGACGCCGGCCAGGTGGGTGCCCTGCTGCGTGAAGCGCGGCGCGTGCTGCGGCTGGGCGGCAAGGTCGTGGTACATGGACTGTGCGGCGACCGGCCGTTCGCCAATGGCCAGCCGCAGCTGCCAGGGTTGGCGGCGATGGTCTCGCGGGTGCCCGTGCATACCGAAGCGCTCGACGCGCTGTGCGCTGCGGGTTTCGTCGGCGTCCACTTCGTCAAGTTCACGGAAAAGCCCTGGTTCGTCATCGACGGTGTGGAACTGCGCGAGGTAAAACTGCTCGCGTTGCAGCCCGAGATCACGGAGGCCCAACGGCAGGTGCTGTATCGCGGCCCGTTTCGGGAAGCGGTCGATGACGCCGGCCGGGTCTATCCGCGCGGCCAGTACGTGCGTGTCAGCGCGGCGGTCGCCGCGGCGCTGCACGATGGGCCGGCGGCCGAGCAGTTCCTGTTCGTCAAGCCCGACGCCGCCGGCTGCTGTGGCGGATAGCATGCGCTGGCGAACTGTTGCCTGAGAGAGATGAAGTGGGTGGCACGTCCCTCGGTACTCCGAGGGCGTGCGAGTCGCTCCACCACGCCCTCGGAGTACCGAGGGACGTGCCACCCATCGCCGACCGAAGGGACTGCGAACCCGCTTTGAATCATACGCGCAATCGCGTACTCATTCGTGGAGATGCCGTTATGTCCGCCGTCGCGACCGAGATTGCCGCCCGGTTTCAGATTGGCCTGAACGTCACGGACCTGAGCCGTTCCGTGCTCTTCTACCGCACCTTGCTGGGCATCGAGCCGAGCCTGACCGGCAGCCATCAGGTGCGTTTTGAACTGGCCAGCCCGCCGGTGAGCATCACCCTGACGCCCGGCCCGCAGCGAGTTGGCGGTTCGCTGAACCATGTCGGGCTGCGCCTGGCGGACTCCGCGGCGCTGGTGGAAGTGCAGCGCCGCCTGGAAGAAGGGGGCATCGCCACGCAGCGCCAGGAAGGCGTCGAGTGCTGCTACGCCCGGCAGAGCAAGTTCTGGGTGACCGACCCCGACAAGAACCTCTGGGAACTGTACGTCCTGGAGGACGACATCGAGCATTCCGGCTTCGAGGATGCGCCGCCGGCCGCCGCCGCGCCGGCCCTGGCGGTCTGGGAACACCGCCTGACCGAACCCGTACCCGAACGCCTGTCGCACGCGGACGCCAGCCTCGACGAAGTGCGGCTCGAAGGCACCTGGAACGCCCGGCTGGAAAGCCTGCGGCCCGCGTCGCTGCTGGCCGAGATCTTTCGCGTGCTGCGGCCGGGCGGCAAGGTGGCGATCCACGGACTGGCGGGCAACCGGCCGCTGGAGAATCCCGCGCTGCCGGGCCTGGCCGCCCTGGTGCAGCGCGTGCCGGGCATTGCCGAGATGCTCGACGCCTTGCAGCAGGCAGGCTTCGTCGGCCTGTACTACGAAAAGCTCGGCGACATCGCCTGCTTGCCCGTGCACGATGTGGAGCTGCGCGAAGCGCGCTTGCTCGGCTGGCGGCCGTTCGCCGCGACGGCGTCGGCGGCGCAGCGCGTGCTCTACAAGGGACCGCTGGCCCGGGTGTGCGACGACGCCGGCACGGTCTTCCCGCGCGGCGTGCCGGTGGCGGTGACGCCGTCGGCCTGGCAAGCCTTGCAGCAAGGCCCGGCGGCAGGGCAGTTCTTGTTCTTTCCGGAGCCGACCTGAGCGGCTGGCGCGGCGCGAATCTGCTATGATGGGCGGGATGTGCGCGGCGAGCGGACTCCGGCGTGCAGCGCCGCGGATGAGGCCGCTGGGACTGACGCACGCGCCGCCTGGACCTGTCGTATGCAAGACCCGCTACAGCCACAGCACTGCGCCCGCTTGTTGCGCGCCCTGGCCGACCCCGACCGCCTGCGCATCATTCGTCTGCTGAGCGACGGGCCATCATCCGTGAAGGACATGGCCGCACGGCTCGAAGCCCAGGTGGTGAACGTTTCCCATCATCTGGGCGTGCTGCGCCAGGCCGGACTGGTCCGGGATGAACGGCAGGGCCGCTTCGTGCTCTATCACCTCAGTCCCAACGTCTTCCAGCCTGCCGCGCCGGACGCCCGCACCGACCACCTCGATCTCGGTTGCTGCCGGCTGGAGATTCCGAAGCGGGCCTGATGAGAACGAAACGGCCTTTGCCTTCGTCCCAAGCCGGCCGCCCAGCGGCCGTGAGACGCTGCGATGGTTTGACGGCCGCCCAGCGGCCGGCTTGGGACAAACTCCACGGAAGCAATGCAAAGGCGAACCAGATACAATGGGGTGAAGTATCCTGTTGCCATTTGGAACACCAGGAGCCAATCGTGAATCACATTTCCCTGGACAGCCAGGAGGAAGCCGTCAAACGGTCTGTGCTCTCCCTGCCGGCCGATCCACAGGGTTCGATGCTGGAGTTGAGCGGCCAGGCAGTGGTCTGTGTGTTGCCCGCTTCGGCCGTGGGGGAGGCGGACGATGCTAGTCCGTGGACGGAAGCGAAGAACTCCCGCCGCTGCGACCTGATCGACCGCAAGTTCGCCGGCGGCATCACGCCGGCGGAAGCCCTGGAGCTGGCGCGGCTCCAGGAACAGCTGATTCGCTACCGTCAGCAAGTGGCCCCCCTGCCGCTCGAAGAGGTCCGCAAGTTGCACCAGGAACTGCTGGCCAAAGCCGCTGCCTCGGGATCGTAAGGCACTGTGGGCAATAGTCGCAAGCCGATGCAGGCGAGGCACAGTCGCGCTTGCGTCTCAAGCTGGCGGTCCGACGGAAGCCCGACCGGCACACGCCCTCACGTCGCCTGGTAGGAGCATCGGGCACCATGCCCAACCCACCTTCACTGCGCCGGCTGGTGGGCGATGTCGAGATGGACCGCGCCGGCCGCCCGCGCCGCATCCAGCGCCCGGACGAAGCACTCGTAGGGCATCTTGCGGTCGCCGCGAAACGTGACGATGCGGTGCTTCGACTCACTTACCAACGGCCGCAGACGCGGTTCCAGCTCTTCGGCGGCGATCTCCAGACGATTCAGATAGAAGCGGCCTTGCTCATCCACGGTGACCAGGATTTCCGGCGGCGGTTCCTGGTCCTGGGTGGCGGCGCGCGGCAGCGTCAGCTGGATCATCGGCGTTTGAAAGCTCGAACTGAGCATGAAGAAGATCAGCAGCTGGAAGACGCAATCGATCATGGGCGTCAGTTCCATCTGCGGCGACTTACGCGGGCGGCGTGCGATGCGCATGACATCACCTCCGCAGCGGCGCGGCGCCTGCGCCAGCCGGTTCCGCCGCTTCGCCCGTGGTCAGGTTGAGCCATTCGTCGAGGTCGTTGGTGATCCATTCCATTTGCAGCGCGAGGGTATGAATGCGCTGGTCCAGCAGCGTGTGGGCCATCTGGCAGGGCACCGCGATCACCAGGCCAAACACCGTGGTGAGCAGGGCTTCCCAGATGCCGGCGGCGAGGTCGCCCGGCTGCACCTGGCCGGCTTTCACTTCGATCTGGTGAAAAGCGTCCACCAGGCCGGTCACGGTGCCGAGCAGGCCCAGCAAGGGCGCGACCTGCACCACCATCGCCAGCACGGCCATGCGCCGCTCCAGACCCGCCAGCTGGCGCGACGCTTCCGTGCCGGTCGCTTCCTCGCGGAGTTTGTCCGGGCTGTCGCGGTGACGCAGATAGGCCGCCGCCACCCGCGCTACCGGACTGCGCGACGCGGCGGCTTCCGCCTGGGCGGCGTCGAGCTTGCCGGCCCGCACGCGCTGCCGCAACGCTTCCCGCAAGGGCGCGAAGGGGATCGATTTCCAGAGCAGCACCGCGGCGCGTTCGAGCATCAGGGCCAGGCCCAGGATGGAGCAGGCCAGCAGCGGCCACATCACCACCCCACCCTTGAAGAACAACTCCGGCAGCGTGTGGTCCCACATACGGCAACTCCGCAGCATCTGGCGGAAAACATTCGCATAATTGTACGAACGTTTGTATGTTGTGACCATGCCCGCGAGCGGGGCGCTGGGAGAAGGTGATGTTCGTGGTCCGCGACTACCTGTTCGGCGTCATGCTGTGCCTGAGCGCGCTCTGCCATGCCACGGCGGCGTTCTGTCTGGCGCGGGTGGAGTACGAACCGCCGCGCCTAATCGCGCCACAGGAAGGGCGGGCTTCGGTCCGCATCCGCGCCAGCGTGCAGGCGCAGGCCCAGCCGAAGCAACCGGTCCCGCCCACCGAAACCAAACCGCTACCGCCCGAGTTGCCCGCCGCCCTGGTGCAGATCGAAGACCTGCCGGAACCGCCGCCCTCGGCCTTGCCGCTGCCCCGCCCGGCACCGAGTCGGTTGCACACGCACCAGGAAGTGCAGGTGCGTCCGACGGAGCCCCTGCCGACGGAAGGCAAGACGGCCGAGAAAAGCTCGACCGCGTCGCGCCCCTCGGAGGCCAGCGCGGGCGCCCGCGTGGATGAACTGCCGCGCGATGTGGTGACCAACCCCGCGCCGCCCTATCCGCCCGCGGCACTGGCGGCCCGGCAAGAAGGGACCGTCTGGCTGCGCGTCAAGGTTGACGCGACCGGACTGGTCACCGCCATTTCTCTGTACGAATCGAGCCAGGTCGCGATCCTGGATGAAGCCGCGCTGAGCACCGTCCGGCGCTGGCGCTTCCACCCAGCGCGACGCAACGGTGTCGCCGTGGCCTGCGAGTTTCTCAAGCCAATCGCTTTCTCTCTTCGCCGGTTGCCGTAAGCTGGGCAAGGTGCCGACTGCGACATTCTGACGAATGTTAGAATGTGCTGCCTGTAGCTTACCATGGCGCGGGCCAGCGCCACGGTTTTCCCACTCCGCGCCATTCGGCCCTGCTGCCAGGCCGATAAGAAGAGCAACACCCCGCGACGCAGCCACACGCTTTCCCCACCGCACCACACCTAAATTCATTGACTGCACCCTGGCCGGGGTGCGCGCCCCGCGTCAGCCAACGGAGGACCCGGTATGTTCGGCAGGAAGCCACGAAATCCGCTCCGACTGGGGGCGCTCGCGACGGGCGTCTTCACCGTGGCGCTCAGCTGCGTCGGCTCGGACGTGCCGTCCGCGCGGGGCCAGGAGCCGCTACCCAAGTTGCCCGCCACCAAGGTTGAAGGTACACCCACACCGGGTACGCCCACCCAGCCGGCCCCCGACCTGCCCTTCCCGCCGACGGACCCCGGTCCGGCAACCGGCCCCGGCGTGCCGGTCAGCGGCGGCGGCATCTTCGCCAGCCCGGCGGCCGACGGCTACCGCGCCGGCTCCTCGACCACGGCGACCGGCTTCGACGTGCCCCAGCTGAATATCCCGGCCACGGTCAACATCGTGCCCTCCACGGTGATCCGCGACCAGCAGGCGCTGCGCGTCGACGACATCCTGCGCGACATCAGCGCCGCCGGTAAGCTCGGCGACGTGCGCCGCTCCGACTCGCTGTTTCTGCGCGGCTTCGAGGTGGACGGCCGTGACTACCGCCGCAACGGCTTCCGCGATCCCAGCGAAACGCCGCGCGACTTCGCCAACATCCAGCGCGTCGAGGTGCTGAAAGGGCCGGCGTCCATCCTCTACGGTTCCGGCCAGCCGGCCGGCGTCATCAACTTCATCACCAAGAAGCCGCTGCCCGACTTCTACGAGAACTACAACGTCCAGTTCGGCAGCTTCGACCTGATCCGCCCGAACGTGGACGCCAGCGTGCCGCTCGACGAGGAAGGGCGCTACCTGCTGCGTGTCACCTCGGCCTACGAGAACACCAACGGCTTCCGCGACTTTTACTTCAACGAGCGCAGCTTCGTCTGCCCGTCGTTCACCTGGATGATCAGCGAGGACACCAGCTTCAACATCGAGTACGAGTACCTCAACGACCGCCGACGCTTCGACACCGGCGTGGTCGCGCCTGGCAACATCGTCGGCCTGGTGCCGATCAACACGTACCTGGGCGAGCCGGGCGACTTCATCCGTTTCCAGGACCAGCGCCTGACCCTGAACCTCGTTCACCGCTTCGACGAAGATACTTGCCTGCGCGTCGGCGCTTACGGCCTGTGGAACCAGAACAGCTTCGCCGATACCTCGACGGGCTTCTTCGGCGGCTTCCCGTCGACCTTTGGCCCGTTGGAGCCGCTCATCATCGGCGTGGCGCCCAACACCGTGATTCGCGATCGGGAAGAGACCCCCGAGTTCAACGTGGACTACTACTCCGTGATCGCCGACTTCGCCTTCGCGGTCCAGACCGGGCCTTTCGAGCACAAGTTCCTGGTCGGCACGGAACTGGGCTGGTACAACTCGACCTTCGTCGGCAGCGCCTCGGCGGTGTTCAACTCTATTCCGCTCGGACCGTTCTCCCTGCTGTCGCCGCTGGCGCCCATCGACCCGTTCAACCCGGTCTATGGCGGCACGCCGCCGCCGCTGGTGAACAACCCGGCACTGGTGTCGGTCATTCGCCAGGACCTGTATGGCTTCTACGCCCAGGACCTGATCGACCTGAACGAGCGCTGGCAGCTGCTGATGGGCGTGCGCTACGACATCGTGCATAACCGCTTCACCCGTTCGTCCAACTTCGCGCTCGACACTAATGTCACGGGCGGCCCCAGTTTCTTGCCGAATCTGGGCTTCCCCGAGGTGACGACGGACACGGACACCTATCGCCTGTCGCCGCGCGTCGGCCTGGTGTATCAGCCGATCCCGCAGGTGCTGGCCCTCTACGCCTCGTACAGCCAGTCGTTCGACGCCCTGACCGGCACCTTCTCGCGCAGCCCGGAACCGCTACTGCCGGAAATCGGCGAGAGCTGGGAAGGCGGCTTCAAGACCGACCTGCTCGACGGGCAGCTGAGCTTCTCGATGGCCGGCTGGTACATCACCCGCCAGAACGTGGCGGTGCTGGACCAGAGCACGCTGACGACCACGCAGGTCGGCGTGCAGCGCAGCCAGGGCATGGAGACGACGCTGGTCGGCCGCATCACCGACCGCTGGAGCGTGATCGGCAACTACGCCTATGTCGATTCGCGTATCACCGAGGACGACATTCCGAGCCGGGTGGGCAAACCGTTCCGCAACGTGCCGTACAACACGGCGAACCTGTGGTCGCGCTTCGACCTGCTGTCGGACGACGTGCAGACGTTCGGCATCGCGGCGGGCCTGGTGTTCGTGGATCACCGCGCCGGCGACCTCGACGCCAGCTTCACCCTGCCGGGCTACACCCGCTGGGACGGCGGCCTGTACTACCGCCGCAATAGCCTTTACGCCAACCTGTACCTCGAGAATCTCTTCGACCGGCAGTACTACACCGGTTCGGTCAACAACGTCCAGATCTTTCCGGGCGCGCCGTTCACGGCCCGGGCGACCGTGGGCGTCGAGTTTTAAGACCAAGCGCCGCCAACCCGGCGCACCGTGGCAGCACGCGGCCACACGACAGGGACGTTCGCCGCTTTCCGGAAGTGGCGGGCGTCCCTTTTTTGCTGCCGTATGGCAGGCTGGATGCCAATCGAGGTAGCTCCCAGTGCAGCAGGCTGCTTCGCGTACCACGAGTTCTTCGATTCACCGATTTGCCTGTACAGACGCCCAGATAATGCGTAAAAGGAACGATGCGAGTTTCTGTCGCGAGACCAAAGGCACTCGATGTCGCTTGAGACTGCACACCGCTTACTCGGCTGGCCCGCGCCAGCCCGAATTGTCAGCCCAAGTGGCGCTGGGCCGGCAATGCTCGCGCGCTTGGCGAAGCAGAAGCTCGAAAGCGCGGTGCGCAGGCTTCAAGGGTGCCAGCACGCTCGGGTCGGGATCCTCGTGGACAACCCGGAAGCAAAGGGCAGCCAAGCCCCGCTGGCGGTTGTCGTGGAGTTTGTTCGGCCGGCGACAGACGAGGTACTCCGAGAAGTCCATCGACTGGGCTGGAATTTCGCGCGGTCGCCGCTTCTGGTCACGGTCGATCCAGTGGCTATCCGCTCGTGGTCCTGCTGCGAACCGCCGAAGTCCGGAGGACTCTTTGGCTCGCCGGAAGTTCCGGAGGGCCGGCTCGATTTGACTGCTTACGCTGCGACGCAGTCGAAATTCGCACATGCGCTGTCTTGGTTGTCACTGATCTCCGGTGCTTTTTTTCAAAGCCAGGCCGCAGCTCGACATTTCGACCGTGCCAACGCGGCTGACCGACTACTCCTGGAGAACCTACAGGTAGTTCGTCGGCGACTGCATGACGGTGATGTCAGAACCGACCGGACGCCCCTGGACTACGACACCATCCATGCCTTGCTGGCGCGGTTAATGTTCCTCCAGTTTCTCGCCGACCGAAAGGACGCGGACGGAAACTCGGCGCTCAGCCCCGACTTCTTCGCGCAACGGCGAAATGACGGCACGCTTGCAGGCGAGTATAAGTCGATTCCAGAGCTCCTCGGCACGAAGGCGGACACCTACCGCCTGTTCCGCTGGCTCAATGACAAATTTAACGGCGACCTTTTCCCGACCGAAGCAGAGCAAAGGATCGAGGAGCGGACAGTCACAGCCAAACATCTCAAGTATCTGGCTGACTTCGTCCGTGGGGATGTTGAGTTGTACCGGGGACAGCGGTTTCTATGGAAACAATACTCGTTCGACGTGATTCCACTGGAATTCATCAGCAGCATCTATGAGGAGTTCATCCGGAACAGCGACGCTGATCCTGGCAAGGGAGTCGTCTACACGCCCAGCCACCTGGTCGATTTCATTCTCGACGGCGTGCTGCCCTGGGACGGCGCAGGCTGGGATGTGAAGGTGCTCGATCCGGCCTGCGGTTCAGGCATTTTCCTGGTGAAAGCGTACCAGCGACTCATTCACCGATGGAGGTTAGCCAATCCGGATTCGCGTCCGTCGGCCCCCATCCTGCGTCAGATTTTAGAACGGTGCATCTACGGCGTCGATACGCAGGAGGAGGCCGTTCGGGTCGCATCCTTCAGCCTCTATCTGGCAATGTGCGACGAAATCGACCCGAAACGATACTGGACGCACGTCAGGTTCCCCAGGTTGCGCGGCAATACAATCAACTGCCACGACTTTTTCGAGGACGGCCCCACGCTGGCCGAAAAGCGTGAGTTGAAGAAGTTCGACCTCGTCGTCGGCAATCCGCCGTGGGGACAAGAGGAGAGCATTCCAGACGCAGTCAACGATTGGGCTGAACGAGAGGCGAAGAGCAGACCTGAGAACAACCAACGCTCGTGGAAGACTAGCTACATGAGCGTCGGGCCGC
>JAEUIF010000039.1 GCA_016795185.1 Planctomycetia bacterium
ACCTGCGTGCCCAGGAGCTGATTCGCCGCGTGCGCGAACTGTGGCCGCGATACCAGGAAGCCATCAACGCGCCGACCACGCTGCGCGCCACGCTGCAACAAACGCTGACGCGCGCGAACAAGTCCATTCAGCAGAAGGAATACGACCAGGCCACCGCGGCGCTCGACGAACTGGATGACCTGATTCCCCGGGCGCTGCGCGATCGGGATGAAGTAGCCAGGCAGCAGGAAGAGCGTGTCTTCAAGCAGACGGAACGGCACAACAAGTTGTCGCCGCAAATGGCCCAGGTCAAGGGCGGGTGCTTCATCGCGCAGGACGACGGCGACGGCCTGATGAACCTGGCGTTCGGCGACAATCTCAAGCCGGGCAAGGAATTCAAGGCCTTCCAGGCCGCGCTGCGCAAATTTGAAGGCGCGCGCACCCTGGATAACCTGGAACTGGTCGAAAAGGCGGCACAGGTTTACCTCAACCATCACGCGAAGCTCAAGCCCGCGCAGCAAACGGACGAATGGAGCACGCGCAAAAAGGTCATCTGCGAGCGCGCCCTCCGCGAAGCAGCACGCTGGCGCACCGCGCTGGCCTGGGAAGACCTTGGCTCGCCGCCCTGGACCGACGCCCAGGAGAGCCAGGCCGCCGAACTGTACTCCAAGATGATCTTCGAGGGCGGTGATCCCAACGAAAAGATTCAGATGTCGGTGCAAGGCGGCATGACGAATTGCAAGCGCTGGTGGGTCGATGCGCCGCCCAAGGAAGGAGAGGAAGTCCAGCGGCGCAAGTTCCTGTTCAAGCCCATGGATGGTGAGATGCAGGGCAATCGCGGTTTCCCGCGCGGCGGCCATTCCGCCCGCGAGGTGCTGGGCAAGGCGCTGGGCGATTGCCTCCAATCCTCCACGGGACTCGACTTCGACGTGCCGGAAACCCATTTGATCTCCGTCGACAGCCACTGGCTGGACGATCCCTTCGATGGCCCGATCGAGGCCCCACAGCTCTTTGGCTCCATCCAGCATTTCGTGAAGTCCAGCACCACCATCGAGCAACAGTTAGGCGGCGACATCGGTCGGTTGCGGGAACTGGAGATACCGAACTCCGAGTGCCAGAAGATGGCCCTCCTTGACCTGATCTCGCTCAACATGGACCGCCACTGGGGCAACTTCATGATGAAGGACGGCGCGCCCGGCAAGCTGGTGCCCATCGATCACGGCACCATCCTGCCGACGCGCGAGGGCTTGCTGTCCAAGCGCGCTCGCCTGGCGCCGCCGCTGGCGATGCTGCCGCAGTTGAACGGCAGCGATGGTCCATTCACCGACGACATGCTGAAAAAACTGGAGAGCATCGACGAGGATGTGGTGCTCAAGAGCCTCAAGGATTCCGTGCTCTCGATGGGCAAGCGACATCCCGGCGCGGCCAAGGCCGGTGAGATCACCAAGGAGAACCTGGAACTGGTCCGCTGGTCGATCCGCTTCCTGAAGCGCGCCGCCAGGGCGGGGTTGACGCTGACCGAGATTTACGACGCCTACGCCCAGGACACGGAAACGATCTTCGATTCGACCGACGAGGACATGGAACAGGCGTTCGACCGTGCCATCGAGAACGCCCGCGCGCGGACTCCGGCTCGGAGGCGCTGCGAGGAAGCCTTCCTGGGGCCGAACGCTCAGGCCAACCTCCAGCAACTGGTGGACCAGGGTTGGCTGCTGGAGCTCTGCAACCACGAAGGCCGCCCAAACCTGGAACTGGCGCGCCGCTGGTGCCTGCAACACACCCAGCTGGTCGGCGACCTGCTGGAGCACCCCCGGCAGAACGCTGCCCTGGTCCGGGAGCTGGAACGCAAGAGCGCGGCGATGGGCCAGCCCCTGCCGCAAGACGGCACGCTGTACCAGAAGTGGCGCGCGGTGACCGCGGCCTACGAAGATTTCCGAAACGGCCGCCAACGGCAAGACTCGGTGGCGGGTGTGGTGCGCGACGCCTTGCGCCGCGAACTGGGCAACGAGCCCAGCGACCAGGAAGTTGTCGCTCGGCGGGGCGACCTCATCTTCTACTTGCAGCACGGCGGCGACGATCTGCTGCGCCGCCACCGTCTCGACCCGACTCAGCTCGGACTGCGCGACAAGCTGCGGCAGTTCAAACGGCTTTACCTGCAAGAACCCGAACAACGCGATCTGCTGGAACGAGCCAAATCCCTGAACATTCTCCCCGAGGATCCGAGCGAGCAGGACCAGTTGCAGGCCATCAAGCATCTGGCCGAGTACGAGGCGCTGGGCGGCGACGACGCCTATTCGCGGCTGGGCGGCGACGATCAGGCAGCCGAATTCCTCGCCCGTCTGGAAGCGCTGCGTAACTTGTCGCGGCTCGAACATCAGGGCCGCGACGAACCGAATCTCGAAAGCGAGCGACAGGAGCGCGAGGAGCAAGCACTGGTCGAGCGCATGGCCCGACAGGGCGAGCGGCACGGCAAGCTGACCGGACGCATGATGCAGGTCAAGGGCCAGTGTTTCGCGCGCGGCAACCGGCAAGCACCGGGCCTGCTGTACGAAGCCGAGCACGCCGAACGGCAGGGCGTCAAATTCAAGGAATTCGTCGCCGCGCTGAAGAAAGCCGAAGGCGACCGTTCGGAGGAGAACCTGAACGAGGTGCTGCGCACCGCTGACGTCTATATCGAGCACTTCCAGCGGCTGGAAGAACGCCAGGGCGACCCTGAAAGCCAGAAGAAGTACCGCCTCTGTATCCGGGCCAAGCAGGACGTGGCCCGCTGGCGGACGGCACTGGCCTTTGAAAAGCTCGGCGCGCCGCCGTGGGACGAACAGGCCGAGGAAATGGCGGCCGAACTCTACGCCCAGTGGGCCTTCGAGGACGGCGACACCTTCAACCGCGAAGAGTTGCGCGAAGTGCGGCAACGGGCCATACCCGGCAACAATAACAACGAGGCTTCGGTTAAATGGACGGTGGAGACCACGCGCAAGAACGGTGAGGTCGGCCCGAAGTATCTGTTCAAACCGATCGATGGCGTTTCGGACCTGGTGCTCGGCTTCCCGTCGGGCGGCGAGGCGCCACGCGAGGTGCTTGGCAAGGCGCTGGGCGACCAACTCGGGACCGTGCTGGGCATGGACCTGGGCGTCCCCGAAACCCACCTGGTCGAAATCGACAACGAACGCTTGCCCAATTCGGAGGGCGAGATTGACCGCACCAAGCCGCCCCTGCGGCTCGGCTCGATGCAACACTGGGACAAGCGCGGCCGGCCGCTGGGGGACCGCCTGGAGGAGGACCAGGGTCTGAAGGACCGCATTCCTCCGCGCGAATGCCAGAAGATGGCCATCCTCGATTTGATCTCGCTGAACATGGACCGCCACTCGACGAACTTCCTCGTCGAGGAACGGGACGGACAGGACCCCGAGTTGGTGCCCATCGATCACGGCATGATTCTGCCCAGCCGCGCGGGGTTGCAGATGCGCCGGCACCGCCTGAGCGGCGCTTTCACGGCCATTTCGAGACTGCCGGGCAGCCGGCAGCCCTTTACCGACGAGATGCGGAAGAAGATCGAGGAGATCGACGAGGATGAGGTCATCCAGACAATCCGCGCTGCGCTCGCGCGCATGCAGCAACGTCATCCCGAGGGCGTCGAAAAAGCTCAAGTCGGCGAAGAAAACCTCCGGCTGGTGCGCCGCTCGATTCGCTTCCTGAAGAAAGCTGCCGCCGCCCAGCCGCCGCTCAACCTGTCGGACATCTACGACGCTTACGCGCACGATCTGGAGAAGATTTTCGATTCCTCCGAAAAGGAAATGGACCAGCAGTTCGAGCAGGCCATTGAGCACGCGCGCCGGCGTTCCGCAGTCCGCACGCGCTGCGAGGACCTGGTCGTGGGAGTCGCAGGCGACGATAACCGCAAACGACTGGAGGAACTGGGCTGGCTGGTGGAAGTGACCCCACAGAGCAAGGGCTCCGAAATCTGGGCCCTGGAACACGCCGCGCTGGTGGTCAAGGTCCTGGATTCTAATCCACAACTGGAAAATACGGCCTTGCGGCGCGAACTGGAGGGCTGGCTGGAGCAGTTGCCTCCGGAACAGCGTCCCGCCCCGCACGCCAACCTGTCACACTACTGGGACGAGGTGCGCGTCCGTTTCGAGCGTTTCCAGCAGCGGCCGCGCGCCATCGAGCAACTCAGCGAAAAGGCCATCGCCGACTTGAAACGCGCTTTCGGCAACGATGAAGCAACGCCCATAGAACTGGACCAAATGCGTCAGGACCTGCTCGACTACACCACGAACAAGGGCGATCAGTTGCTGACCAAGCATGGGATCGCCGCGAACAAACTGACGTTGCCGGAGAAGATCCTCCGCTTCAAGGAACTGCGGCTGGAGGAACCCACCACGGCAAAAGTCCTGGAACGCGCTCGCGCCCGCGGCGTGCGCTTTGACCGGACGGGAGGGCGCAGACTGACTCCCGAGGAATCGCTTCAGAAGAAACTAAAATTCGTCAAACTGCTGACGGAGTACGAAGAGTTGGGCGGCGACATGGAGTATGCCCGGCTGGGTGGTTTGGACACACTGCCGCCGGATTCGATCGAAGGCCGTTTGAAGACGCTCCGTTCGCTCAAGGTGCTCGTGCAGCATGTCAAGGAGTTCGAGGATCGCGAACGCGAGCGCGAGCAAAACCAAAACCTTTGAGCACGCGGTCGGCTTGGTTGTCAATAATCGTGGCGAGCCGGGCGTCAGCCTGGCTCGCCACGACTGTTGAACGGCTGCATCCGGAAGCCCGCTGGTTCATCGTCGCGTACCTTGCCGCGCTTGCGGTACCCTCCGGCAATTGCCGAGATTCCAGATGTTCTCGGTTTGCCGGCTTTTCGTTGCAGTACCAACGTGCGGAATTTCGATGATAGTGGGGATGCGCTCCGCGCCGAACCGGGCGACAGCGCATTTCCGCAATTGCATTTGTCGCGCGAGAAACGGTAAAGAGGCCGACGGAACCCTGGCCGCCCCACGACACGGATGTTGCCTATGTACCAATTTCTCGGCCGGCTGGCTGCCAACCACCCCTGGAAGATCGTTGCCGCCTGGGTGACGCTGGCCGCCACGCTGTTCCTCACCGCCCCGCGGTGGGAAAGCGAAGCCCACGACGAGGACATCCGTTTTCTGCCGGAGCGCTGCGCCAGCCTGCGCGGCTACCACCTGCTGGGCGAGGCGTTTCCGCAGGAACTCGATTGCAGCCGGATTACCTTCTGCCTGGAACGCAATGACGCGCCTTTGAGCCAGCAGGACTTCGCCCTGGCTTCCCAGGTCGTTGCGGACCTCGATAAGCTGCGCCAGACCGAGCCCCAGCTGAAGATCGTCAAGGTCTACTCGTTTCAGGATCCGATGCTCGGCAAGCGCCTGACCAGCGCGGATGGCCATTGCACGCTGATCCAGGTATCGCTGGCTACTCCCTACCTGGCGATCCAGACGCAGGTCGCCGTGGACCGCGCCGAAACCGCGGTCAAGCAGCGGCTGGACCAGGCCGGTTTTCCGCCGCCGCAACTGCTCACCACGGGCGCGGCGGGCATCGGCCGCGACCTGATCCGCGCCGGCGGCAACAGCCTGGAAAGCACCACGCTGGCGACCGTCGTCCTCGTGGTCGTCATCCTGCTGTTCGTCTATCGGGCACCCTTGCTGGCCTTGATTCCGCTGGCGACCATCGCGCTGTCGGTCTTCGTGGCCCTGCGGTTGCTGGCCGTGTTTACGCAGATTCCCGGCGTGCATCTGGTGAACGTCAGCCAGATTTTCACCATCGTCCTGCTCTACGGCGCGGGCACGGACTACTGTCTGTTCCTCATCAGCCGGTATCGCGAGGAACTTGAAGAAGGCCAGGAGGGGCCGCACGCCGTCCGGCGCAGCGTCGTCTCGGTGGGCGCCGCGCTGGCAGCCAGCGCGGGCACGGTCATCTGCGGCCTGAGCCTGATGGGCTTCGCCGAGTTTGCCAAGGTGCGCTGCGCGGGCCCAGCCATCGCCATCGCCCTGGCCGTGGCCCTGGCGGCCTCGCTGACGCTGACGCCCGCCTTGCTCCGCATCTTCGGCGCGGCTGCCTTCTGGCCGAAGCGCGTGCGGCCGACGAACGCGATGCCGCGCTTCGCCTGGGAAGGAGCCGCCGCTCCGGACCACACGCTCTGGGAACGCATCAGCCGCCTGGTCGTGGCCCGGCCGCTGTTGATCTGGTGCGTCTCGGTGTTGTTGCTGCTGCCGTTCACCATCCTCGGCCTCTGCACCACCGCCATCTGCAAGCCGACCGGCGAACTATCGCCGAACTCGGCCAGCGTGCGCGGCATGGAGGCGATTCAGCGGCACTTCACGGCGGGCGAAACTGGCCCGATCACGATTCTGTTGTCGGCCGCCGCCGACTGGAACTCGCCCGAAGGCCGGCAGCTCATCGGCCAGCTCAGCCAGGAATTGGCCAAGCTGGATAACGTGGCGGAAGTCCGTAGCCTGACGCAGCCCCTGGGCAAACCCTTGCCGCAATTGCCGACCGAGAAGAAGGGCAACCTGCTCGGCGGGTTATTGAAGGGCCTGGGCCGCGATCTCGGTCAGGCGATGCAGCAAGCGGACCGCAGCGCGCGGGAACACTACCTGGCGGCCGTCACGGCGGACGGCGTGCCGAAGTACATTGCTCGCCTCGATGTGGTCCTGCGTTCCGATCCGTTCGATCCGGCGAGCACGGCCACGCTCGAACAGATGGAAGCCTGGTTCGCCAGCGCGTTGCCGGAAAGCAAGGTGCCGATGGGCTGGGTGACGGCGGACTACTATGGCGTCACGGTTTACTCGCGCGATATGGCGGCGGTCACTCAGAGCGACCGCTTTCGCGTCAACATCCTGGTGCTGGGCGGCATCTTCCTGATCCTGCTCGCGCTGATCCGGCACTTCTGGGTGGTGACGTATCTGCTGGGTACGGTGCTGCTCAGCTACTTTGCCACGCTCGGCGCGACCGCGCTGGTCGGCTGGTGGTGGGCGGGCTATCCGCTCGGGCAGATGGACTGGCGGGTGCCGTTCTTCTTGTTCACGATCCTGGCAGCGGTCGGCGAAGACTACAACATTCTGCTCGTCAGCCGCATCCTGGAAGAGCGCAAGCTGCGCGGTAACCGAGAAGGCATCCGACACGGCCTGTCGCGCACGGGTGCCACGATCACTGCCTGCGGGCTCATCATGGCAGGGACGTTTGCCACCCTGGTGCTGGGCGGGCTAAACACGCTGGTGCAGATTGGCTTCGCGCTGGCGTTCGGGGTGCTGCTCGACACCTTCCTGGTGCGGCCATTCCTGGTCCCGGCCTTCCTGCTGCTCGTCTGGAAAGACAAGGAGCCAGTGCAGGAAGAAAAGCCGCAGCTGGAATTCCGCTATCGCAAGTCGGCGTGAACCGCGCGCAAAACGGCGAGCC
>JAEUIF010000079.1 GCA_016795185.1 Planctomycetia bacterium
TGCAGAACAAGGCGGGCAGTTCGGACCTGTATCTCGACCTGGAGATCGTGGCGGAGACGCCTGTCGAGAAGCCGAAATAGCTTGGCTACGGATGCTGCCCGGCGCGGCAGGCCTGGAGTCCGATGCCCGTTGCAGTCTGCCAAGCCGGGTGCGATGGATCAGGGCGAAAAGAGTACGCAGCTCGTTTTGGACGAAAACGAGCTGCGTACTCTTTTTTCTTCTGCGCGTCGTGCATCCAGCTGTCATCGCAAAAGGACGCAGCTGCAACAAGGTCAGCTTGAACAGATTATTGTTTCGCGGGCCCTAAAGGTCCGCCCGTCCGTCCGACGCTTCAGGTTCGCCAGGTAGTGTTCGACCAGCCATGCGACAGCCCCTTTTTGGCTTCGCATGGGGGCATTCTGTGCCTTTCTGTGCCCTTGGCCCTTTCGACTGGCCTTTTTCGATCCCGACGTCCCGTCGCCGTAAGTCCCTCGACCTGTCGCAGTTCATCCTCATCACGCACTCGAAGAAGACGATGGCCACCGCCGACGTGCTCTATGGCGTGACCCTGCAAGAAAGCGGCATCAGCCAGCGGGTGGCGGTCCGCTTCGGCGACTGGGAGAAGAAAAACGGACAGAACGGCTCCACGGCGGAACCGACTCCTTCCGAATCGTCACAAGGTTTTGCCGGACGGTAAGTCATCGGCTGGGTCGAATGCCCCATGCTGGTGGACCAGGGCCGCGCAGGCTGTTCAAGAATCCGCCGACAGTTCTAAAACCGCTCGAAGCGATCCCGGCGTTTCAGCACCGATAGCGGTTCGTCCAGCTCAAGCGTCGCCGAGACCGGCAACGACTCGCCGCCGAAGGCTCGAAAGAAGAAAAACTGGTGGTCCCATTCCGGCGGACGGAACAGGCTGGCGTGCGAGAAATACTCGGTGGCCAGCCGCAGCCTTCGTGCTTCGACGATTTCCACGTCCTGGGTGTTCTCGGGCAGGTACGGTTGCCATTCGGGGACCGGGAGCGGGATGTCGAGGAAGTCGGCGTGGCGGTCGCCCGGTTGCAGGAACGTGGACAGCGGGACAATGCGCGCGAAGACGTTGCTGCCCGGCGGCACCGGCGGCAGGCCCAGCAGCAGGTGCAGGGCCTGGTCCGCATCGCTGTACGCCGTGTACGCACGGTGCGGCAGCGGTTCGCGCAAGCCGCCGGCCGCGCAGGTGAAGACGTAGTACGGCTGCCGGCCTTCGTTGACGACGGTGAACTCCACGCGCAGCCGGTCGGGCTGGCGCTGGGCGGTCAGGGTCAGACGGATATCGTTTATGGCCAGTCTCGCGCTCAGGGGATGTCGTCCCAGCCGGTGCGTTGCGGCAGGCCGCGCTTGTCCCGGTAGGGGTTGTCGTAATAGGTGATGTTGTTGTACTCCTCCAGGTTGCCCCAGCGGTTGATGTCCGGCTGGGTGCGCATCGGCGCGTTGGAGGTATTGACGCCCAGCGCCCCGTTGCGGGCGTGGCCCAGTTCGTGGGCCAGCACCGTGTCCGGCGGTGAACCCCGGCCGCACCACATGTCCGGGTCTTACTGGATCGTGCTACCCGAACCGGTGCCGGACTTGCCCGTTTTTAGGTCGTAGGCGGCGGCGATGGGATCGCGATACGGGCAAGCGGGCAGCTGGCCGGGCGGCGGCGGTTCGATGTGCAACGGCTTGCCCGACGACTGAATCTCCTTCAGCGCGCCGCGCATGTTCTCGTCGCAGCAGACCATCGCCAGCTGATTCTCCGCCTTGGTCGCGAAGCCCGGCTTCGGGTCGAAGGTCAGCTGGCCGGATGCCTTCATGCGGTCGATCAACTCGCGCGATTCGCGCATCGCGGCGTCGGTCACGAAGTCGGTCTTGCCGACGACGTGCGGCTTGCCGCCCTTGAAGATGCTCCACTGCCGGGCTGGGCCGCGGACGTCGGGCAGCTTGCCCAGGCCCGGCGCGCCCGCTTTCGGCTTGAGCTTGCCCAGGGCCCCGCGCAGTTTGCCGAGCAGCTTGCCCAGTTGCTTGAACATGACCTTGAACATGCCGCCCATCGCCTTGGCGGTCAGCGAAGGCATCGGGATGCCGCCGATCATCACGTCGCTGCTGGCGGTGATCGTGAAGCCGAACATCGGCCCGATGGGCTTGTCTTCCGGCTTGGCGGGCTTGGGATTGCTGAAGGTGCAGTGCTTGGTCACGTCGGTGGCCACGCGGGCGGCGCGGGCGCCTTCGATCCAGACGTTCGAGGAGCCGAGGAAAATCTCGTACATCGGGAAGTGGCCGCCGCACCAGATGCCGAGGCCATGTCGCCGCAGCGCGCCGCCGGCCGGCCGTTGATGAGCACGCTGCCCGCTCCGGACACGATCGGAATCGGAATCACCGGCCCGGTGCTGGGCAACGGCACCGGCGGCGCGGGCGGCGTGTTCGGCGGATGCGGATGGGCGTGCGGCAGGCCGATGTCGAAATCGCCGATGCGCACGGCGGCCAGCGCCGGCGCGGGGATGAACGAGGTCGCGGCGGACAGCAGCTGCTCGGCGCTGGTAATCAGACCGAGGGCGCTGCCGAGGTGCGCCAGCACGCCCTTGGGCGCGGTCTTGCTGTCCACGAAGGGCAGCAGTTCGTGCGCCTGCTTCAGCAGCGACTTGCCCTGCTGGCCCATCGCTTTCAGGCAGTTCTTGCCGCTGGACGAATCCCAGTCGCGGCCGGCGACCGCCTTGCCCACATCCTCCAGGCTTTCCTTGGCGATGTCGTCCACGGTCTTGGTCTTCAGGCTTTCCAGCCCCTGTTCCATGCCGGCGACGCCGTGCTTCCAGACGTCGAGGTGGCTGGCCTTCGGCCGTTCGGCAGCGCCCTTGGCCGCCTTGCTGAGGACATCGTCGGTAGCCGCAGCCAGTCCCGTGCCCAGTCCCATGACATCACGCTCCCTTCGCCCAGCTGAACCATCCGGCCTTGACCGTAACCGCCTTCGCTTCTTCGAGCCGCTGGCTCGCCGCGGCCACTCGTTCGAGCGATTCCCGCAGCGGCGTTTCGGCGTCCGCGCGGCCCTCGGCGAACGTGCTCGACGTGATGTCGCCGTACACCGCCAGCGCCGCGCGCCAGGTTCCCTCGGCCTCGACCAGCTTGCCGTCGGCTTCGTAGGTCTTGGCCAGGTTGTCGAGCACGTGGGCCTCCACTGGCTTCAGGTTCGCGGACTGACAGGTCTGGCGGGCGACCTCGAAGCTCCGAATCGCCTGCTCGTGCTGCCCCTGGCGATAGAGCGCCACACCCAGGTTCGTCAGGATCATTGCGACCAGCACGGTCAGGTCGTGGTCGAGGGCGATTTGCAGGACCTGGCCATAGGTTGCTTCCGCCTGTTCGAGTTGCTTGCGGGCCAGGTGGGTGTTGCCCAAGTTGTGGAGGGCGCTGGCCCGTTCGCCGGCCGGTACGTCCGGAGTCAGCATCTCGGCGACCTGCTGCTGCAAGCGGAGCGCTTCGTCGTACTCGCGCCGGGCGCAGGCGAAGCTCGCCAGCAGCGCGGTGTACTGGCGTTTCTCCTCGGCGGTCAGGGCCGGGTTCAGTCCCAGGTCGAGCTTCGTCCGCCGCTCGATGTCCTCCGGCGACAGGTGGAAGACTTGATGCTGGAAGAATGGGTTCCTGGCTTCGACCTTCTCCAGGGCCGGGGCCTTGCGATCGTCGATGACCAGGTACTTGAACCAGGGCGAGGTCGTTTCGTCGGCCAGGAAGGCGAGCGTGCCCCGGAACGCGGCAGCGTCCGCTACTTGATCCGGAACCAGCAGCAGCACGATGGAGCCGATCGCGTCGGGCAGGCTTTCGGCGAACAGCGAACCGTAGCGGACCAGCTGCCATTCGACGGGCAGGCGGTCAAAGCCTTCAGGCCGCTGCGGCGGCTGGTAGCCGATTTGCTGCATCTTCGGCGACCACAGTTCCAGCTCGGCGGTCAGCTGGGCGAGCAACGCGGCACAGTATTGCCGGGGGTTCTCGAAGGGCGTCTCGATGCACAGCAGCACGTGCGGAAAACTGTCATCGCCGTCCAGGCCGCCCAGCAGCTTCATGAGCAGCAGCTTCAGGTCGGGCGACACCCGGATGCCGTGCGCCCGGCGGTCCACGTCGAGCAGGAACCATTTCAGCAGGTCGATCTGTTCGGTGAAGAAGTCTTTGAGGGCCATGATGGTGGTCTCGTGCGAAGCCGTCAGGTAGGTCAGGCTTTCCAGCCTGACAGCAGCGCCCGCGATGTGCCGCCAGTCGGCGGCGCTGCTGTCAGGCTGGGAAGCCTGACCTACGTAGTGCGGTCGTCGGTTAGTTGATCTTGACCAGCGCGCCCTTGATGGTCTGCGTGCCGTCGGCGGAGGCGTTGATCTCCGCGCCGGACACCGTCACCGCGCCGCCGTCGCACTTCACCGCCTGGCCGCCCACGCCCATCAGCACTTCCGAGCCGCCATAGATGCCGATGTTCGGGGCGCTGGCCTCGATCAGCGACTTGCCGTTGATGATGATGATGTTCACGCCGGTCAACTCGATGGTGCCGTCCGCCTTGAGGGTCAGCGTGCTGGCCCCGCTGTTGAGCATCACGTGCGTGGCGGCGACCACGTCGATATTCGCGCCCGTCGAGGCCAGCATCACACCGCTCTTGACCACGGTCGAAAGCGCCGCGTTGTAGGTCTCCAGCACCGAGCCGTTGACCGTGGTCTTCTTGTCCGCGCCGACCAGTTCGGTGCTGTTCACATCCACGGTCGTGTTGCGGTTGTTGTGGATCGTCGTATTCTGGTCGTTCTCGACGGTCACGTTCTGGTCGAACTGGGCATGGATGTTCATCTGCTCCTTGCCCTTGGTGTCGTTGAACTGGATGCCGTTGTAGCCGCCGCCGCCGGGCGTGCTGTTGGACACCAGGCCGCTGACCATCTTGTCCTGCGGCAGGTTGCCCGGCGGCACCTGTTCGGCGTTGTAGACGCTGCCGATCACCAGCGGCCGATCCGGGTCGCCTTCGAGGAAATCGACGATGACTTCCTGGCCGATGCGCGGGATCTGCACCATGCCCCAGCCGCGGGCGGCCCACGGTGTGCTGACGCGCACCCAGCAGGAGCTTTTCTCGTCGCGGCGGCCTGCGCGGTCCCAGTGGAATTGCACCTTGATGCGGCCGTGCTGGTCGGTGTAGATTTCCTCGCCCTTCGGCCCGACGACCACGGCGGTTTGCGTACCGTCCACGCGCGGCCGGGGCGTGGCCCGTTCCGGCCGAAAGGTGACGCTTTCCGGAATGCAGGTGAAGCGGTTGCTGTACTCGACGCCCCCGTCCTCGCTGGCCACGTAGCTGCCGTCGCGGGCCGAATGCTCGATGGCGGTGATGAGGTAGCCCTTGCCGGCTTCCGCCGGGCATTCGTGCTCGGCCAGCACGAACTTGCCGCCGGGGCCGAACGACCGGCAGTTGCCGGCCCCGTGGACGATGTCGTGCTTCATCTCCTGTTCTTCCATGCGCAGCGGCCTGCGCAGCACAGACCTACGAATTTTCTCGGTCCATCACTGCTGGTTTCTGCTTCAGCCGCAGAAAACGCACGATACGATAAGTTGAATTCAGCGCTACGATCAGCATGACCAAGGACGCGAGCGGCAACGCCAGCTTCAGCGGCCAGGGCAGCGTGACTTCCGCCTCCGTGCCGCGTCGCAGGGCGACTTCACGCAGCACCAACAGGGGCACATCGTAGACGAGGTGAATCAGCATCACCAGCAGCAGCCCGCGCAGGACGTACCGGCCCTTGCCGGCGACGAAGTGCTCCTGGCCGACGTAGAAACCGAGGATCGCTCCCAGGGCTGCGTGAAAGGGCACGGTGGTCAGGCCGCGCAGCAGGGCCGTCGTCCAGTCGCCGTGCAGCACGAACAGTACATTTTCCAGGCAAGCCAGCCCCAGCGCCGCCACCGCGCCGTAGACCACGGCATCCATCGGTTCGTCGTAGGCTGCGTGCCGGACGCTGTAGCCCATCAGCACCGCGAACTTGAGCAGTTCCTCCGGCACGACTATCAGCAAGCCGAGTAGCACCGCCTCGGCGAAAGGATTCGTCAGCGGCGTGTGCCAGCGTTCGAGCAGCAGGCCCCAACCCAGCATGGGCAGCACCGCCGCCACGCCGAGCAGAAACGTGGTGATGAGCACCCGATGTGGTTCCGGCCGCCGGTCGTGGGCGTAGAAGTACCATACCAGCAGCAGCGCCGGCAAGACGGCCAGGACCACGGCGAAGGCGAGTTGCATGAAGTTCTCCCGGTTCGTAGTTCCGCCTTCAGGCGGCGTTCGGCGAACACCGCCCGAAGGCGGAACTACGAACCAGAAAACCTGAAACCTTTCTTAAGAGTGCGCCGGCGATGCTCGATACAAGCCTGAAGCGCAAGCGAAGGAAGCCACTCTGATGAACCTTCGCTTGCGCTTCAGGCTTGTGTCCGCCAGCTCTAAGCCAGCAACTGCCGCAGCACGAATTGCAGGATGCCGCCGTGGCGGTAGTAGTCGGTCTCGCCGGGCGTATCGATGCGGACCAGGGCGCGGAACTCTTTCGGGTCGCCCTTCTTCGGCACCGCCTTGACCATCACTTCCCAGCCGGGGCGGAAGCCGCGCTTCATGATGCCTGCCAACCCTTCGATCGTATAAACTTCCTCGCCCGTCAGGCCCAAGCTGGCGGCGGTGTCGCCTGGCTTGTACTGCAACGGCAGCACACCCATGCCGACCAGGTTACTGCGGTGGATGCGCTCATAACTCTCGGCGATGACGGCCCGCACGCCCAGCAGGCGCGGCCCCTTGGCCGCCCAGTCGCGCGACGAACCGGAGCCGTATTCCTTGCCCGCCAGGATGACGAGCGGCACCTTCTCCTGCTCGTACTTCATCGCGGCCTCGAAGATCGACATCACCTGACCGCCGGGCAGGTGTCGCGTGACGCCGCCCTCGGTGCCGGGCGCCAGCAGGTTCTTCAGCCGGACGTTGGCGAAGGTGCCGCGCACCATGACTTCGTGGTTGCCGCGGCGTGCGCCGTAGCTGTTGAAATCCTTGGGCTGGACGCCGTGCTCGATCAGGTACTTGCCGGCCGGGCCGTCCTTCTTGATCGAACCGGCGGGCGAGATATGATCCGTGGTGATGCTGTCGCCCAGCACCGCCAGCACGCGGGCGTTGCGGATGTCCTTCACGCCTTCTGGCATTTTCGGCATGTTCTCGAAGTACGGTGGATGGCGGACGTAGGTCGAATCGCCCTCCCAGGCGAAGCGGTCGCCAGCGGGCACCGGCAGCGATTGCCAGCGTTCATCGCCCTGGTAGACCGCGCCGTACACTTTGCGGAACATCTCCGAGCGCAGACCGCGTTCCAGAGCTTCCGTCACTTCCTGCTGCGTCGGCCAAACGTCCTTGAGGTAAACGGGCTGGCCGTCGCTACCGGTGCCGAGCGGTTCAGTCGTCAGGTCGAGGTCGATGCGGCCGGCGAGGGCGTAAGCCACCACCAGCGGCGGCGACGCCAGGTAGTTCGCCCGCACTTCCGGATGCACGCGCCCTTCAAAGTTGCGGTTGCCTGACAGCACGGAGGCCACGACCAGTTCGCGTTCGTTGATGGCGTGCGAGATGGTCTCGGGCAGCGGGCCGGAATTGCCGATGCACGTCATGCAGCCATAGCCCGCCAGGAAGAAGCCGAGCGTTTCCAGCGAACGCATCACGCCCGCTTCGATCAGGTAGTCCGTCACCACTTTCGAGCCGGGCGACAGGCTCGTCTTGACCCACGGCTTGCGGCGCAGGCCCTTCGCGACCGCCTTCTGCGCCAGCAGGCCAGCGGCCAGCAGGACCGACGGATTGGAAGTGTTCGTGCAGCTGGTGATGGCGGCGATGACCACTGAACCGTCGCGCAGCCGGGCGGCGACGGCTTCCGGGGGTTCCGGCTGGTCGCCGTCGCCCCCGACCCTGTCGCTGGCCGCCGGGTCGCCGACCTCGCCGACCATGCGCAGCACTTCCTTCTGATCGGGCTTTTTTTCTTTGTGCTTCTGGAGCTTGGGCAGCGCGTCGGTGAAGTTCTGCTTGACCGCGCCCAGGATCACGCGGTCCTGCGGGCGCGACGGCCCGGCCAGGCAGGGTTGCACGGTCTTCAGGTCGAGGCTCAGCACGTCGGAGTAGGCCGCCTCGGGCGTGTCCTTGGTGTGGAACAGCCCCTGTTCCTTGTAATAGGCTTCCACCAGGTTCACCTGCTCCTCGGAACGGCCCGTGAAGCGCAGGTAGCGCAACGTTTCCTCATCCACCGGAAAGATGCCACAGGTCGCGCCGTATTCCGGGGCCATGTTGGCGATGGTCGCGCGGTCGGCTAATGCCAACTCGGCCAGGCCGTCGCCGAAGAACTCGACGAACTTGCCGACCACGCCCTTCTTGCGGAGCATCTCGGTCACGGTCAGCACCAGGTCCGTGGCCGTCGCGCCTTCGGGCAGCTTGCCGGTCAGACGGAAACCGACCACCTGCGGCAGCAGCATCGACATCGGCTGACCGAGCATGGCGGCCTCGGCTTCAATGCCGCCGACGCCCCAGCCGAGCACGCCCAGGCCGTTAATCATGGTCGTGTGCGAATCAGTGCCGACCACGGTATCCGGGTAGGCCCAGCGCGGTGCTTCCGGCGAGGCTTCCCGACGGACAAACACCACTCGGGCCAGGTACTCCAGGTTCACCTGGTGCACGATGCCCGTGTCGGGCGGCACCACCTCGAAGTTGGCGAATGCCTTCTGGCCCCAGCGCAGGAACAGGTAGCGCTCGCGATTGCGCTCGAACTCCAGGGCGGCGTTGGCCTCGAAGGCTTGCGGGGTGCCGAACTCATCGACCTGCACCGAGTGATCGATGACCAGTTCGACCGGCTGCAAGGGATTGATCTTCCGAGGTTCGCCGCCCATCGTCTGCATGGCGTCGCGCATGGCCGCCAGATCGACCACGGCCGGCACGCCGGTGAAGTCCTGGAGCAGCACGCGGCTCGGCGTGAAAGCGATTTCCTTGGACGGCACGGCCTGCGGGTCCCATTTGGCCAGGGCTTCGATGTCCTCGGCCTTGATGTTCAGCCCGTCCTCGGTGCGCAGCAGGTTCTCCAGGAGGACGTTCATCGCGAAGGGCAACCGGGCGGCTTCGGGGAACCGTTCGCGGAGCGCGGGCAGGCGGTGGATGAGATAGTCGTGCGTGCCGACCCGCAGGGTGGCCTGGGTGCCGAAGCTATTTGGCATGATGATGGTCCCTTGTGAGAATGAGCCGCGATCCGGAAGCAGCAGCGCGCCGTCCCTGGGCTATTGTCGGCTTGGAGGCGGCTGGCGGCAATGCGCTGGGGACCATCAGCCAGCGCATCCGGTCAGGATTTCGAGCGCATCCGCTCTGCCTCGGCCTGGATGTGCTCGATGTGTCGCATGCGTTGCTCCCATTCGTCGCGCGTCACACGGCGTTCGGCCTCTACGTCGGCCGCGCCGCGCGGCACGTGTCCGCGCGCCCGCTGTCCGTCCCAGAGCGCCTGCATGCGTTGCCAGAATGGATCAGTCGTGGGCATT
>JAEUIF010000094.1 GCA_016795185.1 Planctomycetia bacterium
GAGGCTGCGTTGGATTCTGGTTTTCGATCGACGACGCCTACGCGCGGGCAATACTTGGCCAGCACGCACCGGTCGCAGGCTGGCCGGCGCGCATGGCACACCTGCCGGCCATGATGGATCATCCAGTGGCTGAACATCGTCCAGTGCTTGCGCGGCACCAACTCCATCAAATCGCGTTCGACCTTCACCGGATTGGTCTGCGTGGATAAACCCATGCGCCGGCTCAATCGACCCAGATGAGTATCGACGGTGATGCCGGGCATGTCAAAGGCGTTGCCGAGGATGACATTGGCCGTCTTGCGGCCGATGCCCGCCAGTTGGACCAGTTCATCGAGCGTGCGCGGCACCTCACCTTGATGTCGTTCGATGATTTGCTGGCAACACTGGATGATGTTGCGCGCCTTGTTGCGGAAGAAGCCCGTTGATTGGATGGCGCGCTCCAGCTCCTTGGGCTTGGCGTGGGCAAAACTGGCGACATCGGGAAACTGCGCGAACAACGCGGGCGTGACCTTGTTGACGCGCACGTCGGTGCATTGCGCGGACAGGATGGTGGCGATCAGCAGTTGCAATGGGTTTTCATAGTGCAGCGCGCAGCGGGCGTCCGGATACTGCTTCTTCAAAGAGCGCAGCACGCGCCGGGCATGCGCCTTGAGTTCCGGCGTTGGGGGCATGCTCGATCACCTCGACAGATGGGCGCTGGGAAGAACAACAAGCTGGCCAAAGGAATCAGCCCAGGAGACGGTCCTGGGCTGACCTTGGATGCGCACCAGCTTTGAGAATTGGCAAGCAACATCCTTGTCTCCCCGTTGGTCAATGACCGCGCAGGATCACCACCTCGTTGCGTGCTTTGCGGAGATGATCGATCACGCTCAGCAGGCCGTCGCGGTCCAGGCCCTTGGCGGCGGCCATGCAGTCGTCGATGGAGACTTCCAGCCGATCCAGGGTGCTGCTGCCGCGCCCGACGGCAGCCTTGACCGTATGATTCGCGGACTTCGCCGTGCGCCGACCGCCAAGCTTGGCCTTCTTCCGTTCGACGCTCTTGAGGTTGGAGAGAATGGCCTTGTCCCGATCGTTGACCTTCTTCTTCGTTCGTTCCGTGTAGAGTTGATAAATCTCTTCGTTGCTGGTGGCCTGGAGCAAGTCCGGCCGGTCGTTGAGAATTTCTCGAAAGTAACTGCTGACGCTCGGCTTCTTCCGCTTCTTGACCATCACATCCACTCCACGTTAAGAGAATTGGTGGCGAGCGATATGCTCAGCATTGTAGGGTCAGGTGTGCGTGTTGCAAGCATCTCATTGTTATTTCAAGACTTGAGATCATGCAGCTTGGAGTCGGAGTTCGTTGTCCGCGAGCCAACGCCTTATCAAAGATTCCTGCTGGCGGTATGCAATAGCACCGATGGTCATTCGCCTCTTTGGGAACCACAGGGCATGGCTCATTTTCCGTCAATGTTCTTGGGCATGGTCCCCGATGGCTACAGCGAACGCCAAAGACTGGCACAATGCTCCGCGGCCTTTATCGAACCTGGAACGCGGGGGTGGTGCAAGTCGCGCCACTGGTGGTTGGCGAGACAAAGTGCGGCGAACGGGAGAACGGGTTCGAGAGGACGTTCGGTCTTTCGCCAGGCGCGTCGAGAGTGGATAAGTCAGTTGTCGCAGAATGGAAAAGACGGGAGTGTATGGGAATCGAACCCACTGACGGCTTTCTTCAAGCCGTCCACTGGTTTTGAAGACCAGGGCCCCCACCAGAGGTGCAAACACTCCCAGAGGCGTTAAGCCTTGATTTCATTCATCTTACAGCGTAGCATCAAGAAGGTCAATGTTTCGTTACCCCCATCGTTTACCCCCATCGATGGTAGCGACCCATGCCTTCGCACCCTCGGCTCCGCAAGAAGACGATCGGCAACTCCGTCTACTGGTTCACCAAGGCCGGCGGGGAAACCTACTTCGGCAACGTCGAAGACGTCCCGTACAAGGAAGCCAGGAAGCTGTTCGCCGACCACGTCCAGAGTGTACAGCACGCCAAGCAGGACAGCAAGGGACGCGGCCTGACGGCAGGCGACCTGATGGACAAGTTCCTCGAATGGGTCGAGGCGCACCGCAGCAAGCAGACCTACACGACCAGGACCATCTACTGCTCACGGTTCGGCGACTTCATCATGGCTGGCAAGCGCATTGCCGACCTGCCTGCCAACAAGGTCAAGAGCGCGGACCTGGAAGCCTTTCTGAAGAAGCTGACGGACGACGGCCTGAATGCCCAGACGCGGCTCCACGCCGAAACGTCCATCCGCCACTGCTGGAACTGGGCGACGAAGCATCCCTCCCCAACGCCGCACCTGCCGCCGACCTACCGTCCCTTCTCCAGCATCGAACGCACCCATGTGCCCGCGAAGGTGCTGACCGAGACAGACCTGATAACGCGGGAAGAAGTCGAAAGCGTGCTTTTCTGCGCCGAACTGAACCTGGACCAGTTTCGTCGCCTCGGCATGAAGGCAACGATCAAGAAGGGTGGCGCGTCCAATCTGAAACGCTCTGGGGACTTTGCCCAGCTCTTGAAATGCTACTACCACACCGGCGCCCGGACGGACGAACTGGCACGTTGCGAAGTAGCAGATTTCCTGCCGCGAACCCGCCAGATCGTCCTGGGGCGACACAAACGATCACAGACGCAGCGGACTCCCACGGTCCGGCACATCACGCTCAACGACGAGGCGCTCTCGATTTTTGAGCAGCATTGCAAGGGAAAGCCCCACGATGGCAAAGTGTTTCTGAACTCGGACGGCGGCGCGTGGTCAGTTCGGCATCTCGCGAAGCGCTTTGAGCGTGTGAAGGAACTGGCCAAGGAACTGAAGCGGCCTATCCGGGACGAAATCTCGATCTATGACTTTCGCCACCTGTGGATCTCCGAGGCGTTGATGGCGGGGAACGACATCACCACCGTCGCCAGGATGGCAGGGACGAGCATCGCCATGATCGAACGAGTCTACGGCCACTTCAGCAACGAGCACTTGCAGCAGGCCCAGCAGCGGCTCGATGAAGCCCGCAAAGAACGCAAAGCCTAGACCTGCCGCAACGCCTTCCAGAAGCCCAACGCCCCGTCGCCGATCACCAACGCCGGGTCGATGGTCAGGCCCCGCGCTTGCACGCCCAGCAGCAGTTCCTTCCACGACAGCTCACTCGCGCGCTGGCCGGCCTGGATGGCGATCAGTTCCTTCTTCCCGTCGGCGGTGGCGCCCATGAGCACCAGGATGCACTGCCGGCTGCCTTCGAGGCGGACGTTGCAGTACACCCCATCGGCCCAGACGTAGACGTAGTGCTTGCCGGCCAGCGACCGCTGGTTCCAACCCTCGTACTCTTCCTGCCAGACACCCTTGAGGCGCGTGATCGGCGTCGCCGACAGCCCCTTGGCGTCGGGGCCGAGGATCGCGGCCAAGGGAGCAGTTCCTCGATGCTCTTGGTCTTGCGCAGGTACGGCGGCAGGATCGCACTGCTGAACTTCTCCCGCTCGCCCTCGGGCCGCCGGTCATGCATACGCGGTTGCTTCACCGCCACCGCTCCAACGCCGGTGGTGATGGTGCGCTGCGGCAGGTACCCATGAAAAATGACAATCCGACCCTGGCCAAGCAAGCTGAGGGCAAAATCAAGGTCGGCCTGCTGCGCCTGGCAGACAAATACCCATTTCACGTTGCCATCCTCGAACGGTTCAAGCTGGTCGTTCGGCCAGATGTCAAGACGATGGCTGTGACCGTCTTGAAAGGTGAACTGATCTTGTACTTCAACCCGCCGTTCGTTCTGGAACGCCCCGTCGAGGAACTGGGTGGTGTACTGGTGCATGAAGTTCATCACGTCCTGCTTGGCCACGTCACGGCAGATCCCGGTGATTGTCCAGACAGCTGGGCGCGCATCGTTGCCGAAGAAGTCATCGTCAACGAGTTCGTCAAGGGACCGCTTCCGCCAGGCGTGATCAGGCGTACCTGGTTACCGCCCTGCGGACGTACCGGTAGCGAACCGACTGGAGGCCGGCGCTGTCAGGGGCCGATCGGGCTGGGGAGTGGACCCGGCGGCAGCGCCGGCGCTTGGCCCTGGCGCAGCCAACCCACGGCCAGGTCCAGAAAACTGTGCCCCAGGCGCTTGGCCGTCACCAGGATACTGCTGAGGACACTATGCGTCTCCGCCCCCGCCTCGGTCTGGTTGCAGCCGCCGATCGTGCGGCTGATCACCGCCGGCCGCAGCATCTGTTCCGCGTGGTTGTTGGTCGGCGGCACCGCGGGTTGGTGCAGGAACACCAGCAGTTCCCCGCGATGGCTGCACAGATGCATGACCAGACGCTCGACCTCGGCGCTGCGCCGCCGCCGGTTGTTGAACAGCCAGGCGTCCAGGCGGCGCTCGATCTCTTGCACCCGTCGGTGATAGCCCACGGCGGTCAAGGCGGCGCGCCGCTCCCCCAGGTCGATGGCCTCTTGCAGCAGCGTCTGGAGTTCGGCCACGTCGGCGGCCCGCGCCGGGCTGGCGGCGGCCTCTTGCAGGTCGTGGCAGCGGCGCAGCACATGGCTCAGGCAGCGCGATTTGAGGTAGTCCTCCAGGGCGTCGTAGGCCTTGGCGCCGTCGCAGACCAGGTAGCCGGCGCAGTCCGGCCCGAGTACGCGTTCGGGCACGTCGTGGCCCCGGCCGGGCGTCACCAGGTAGACCGTGGCTGGGCCGCCGCTGAAGACCCACAGCCAGGCACTGCGGCCGCCGATGCGCCAGCCGGTCTCGTCGGCGTGGACCACCTCGGCCCGCCGCAACCGCTCGATCAAGTCGAGATAAGCCGGCTGCGTCCAGCGTGCCAAGCGGTGGCAGGCGCGGACCAGCGCGCTATGACTGACCGGCAGTTGCCAGTAGGTGACCAGCAAATCGGTAATCTTGCGGAAGGGCACGCCGAGCCGGTGCTTCAGTTCGGCGGCCAGGGCCAGGGTGCGGGGGCCGAGTTGGTTGGCGGCCGCGCCGACGGCGTCGGAAATCTGCTCGGGATGGCGGGCCTGGACGCGGCAGCGGCAGTGCGGGCACCAGCCGGCCTCGAGGTCGAAGCGGGTGACGACGGGCCGCACCGGCGGCAGGTCGGTCTGGTACTGGACGTGGACGGTCTTCTCCTGCACCGGCCCCTGACAATGGGGGCACGCCGGCAGCGGCACGGCCACGGTCTGATCGACGTGGTCGGGCGGCGGCCGGTGCGCGGGCGGATGGCCCGCAGGCCGCCCCGGTGGCTGGGGCTTTTTGGCGCGCTGGCGACGGCGAAAGGGCGTGGCCTGGCGGTGCTGGCTCCGCTGGAGTTCGTCGCGTTGCCGGCGCAGCGCCAGCAGTTGCTGCTGCAAGTCGGCAACTTGCGCTTCGAGGGCCGCGATGCGGCGGTCGCGCGTTTGGCAGCCAGGGCAGGGTGGCGGAGTGTCCATGTCCGGGGCAGTTTACGCGGCGCGCAGCTGAACGGCCAGCCACTGGCAGCTGCTACGCGGTAACCAGGTA
>JAEUIF010000119.1 GCA_016795185.1 Planctomycetia bacterium
GACCGCGTCTACCATGCCGAGCTCGTTCGCCACTCGCTCCGCGGCGACGGAGAGCAGGTCATCCGTGTGGAACAGCATGCGGTAGGCCTGGCGGACGGCATTGATCTGATCGTTCGCCAGCCCCGCGCGGCGCATGCCCACGACGTTGACGCCCATGATGGCGTTGATGCCTTGCTGGATCGCGAACGGCGGCACGTCCTTGGTGTTGATCGAGCCACCGCTGAGCATCGCCAGCCGGCCAACGATGCAGAATTGATGCAGCGCCGCGTTGCCGGAGATGAACACCCCATCCTGGATGGTACAGTGCCCGCCCAGCAGCGCGCCGTTGGCCATTACCACCCGGCTGCCCAGCTGGCAATCGTGCGCCACATGGCTGTGGGCCATGAAGAAGTTATGGCTGCCGATGCGCGTCGCCCAGGACTGCGTGGTGCCGCGATGCACCGTGACGTGCTCGCGAAAGATGTTGTGGTCGCCGATCTCCGTCGAAGTCGGCTCGTCGTTGTACTTCATGTGCTGGGGCCGCTCGCCGAGGACCGCCCCGCTGTAGACGAGGTTGCCCGCGCCCATCGTCAGCGGCCCGCACAGGTGGACGTAAGGCCGCAGCACGCAGCCCGGCCCGATCTTGACCGCGCCTTCGATGACCGCGAACGGGCCAACGACCACATCGTCCGCCAGTTCGGCTTCGGGAGAAATCACGGCGGTGGGATGAATGCGCGCGGACGGTGCACGGGACATGACATGCCCTCGATGGCGATCGGGATGCGCCCTGGCGACCGGTCAAGATGGGAAAGCTGGGATGTTGCTCGTCAGCGCGGCGCGGACTGAGGTTCTCTGTGTGGCAGCAGGTATAAGCCATTCGGGCGGCGGGTGCCAGAGCAAAAATCCACAATCGAGCTTCAACGATCGATCCGCATCAGGGCTTTGCCACGGAATACTGTTTGAAAAGCTCTTCCGCGAGCTTGAACAGGACAGGCTCGGTCTTCAAGTTGCTGACGTTGGTCATGAATACCATCGCGAAGTCGCGTTGCGGATCGACCCAAATATGGGCCAGGTTCTTGCCGTTGGAGCCGCCGTGGTAAATGAGCGGTGCCGGCGCCCATTGGACGTCCAGCTGACCCCAACCCAGGGCATAGCCGCCACTCGGAGGCGTGCCCGGCGGGGCGTCCTTCCTCGCCGGCATGGAGATGACCTTGGCTTGCAACTTCTTCAGCGTTTCCGGTTTGACCAGGTTGGGACCGCGCTTGCCCAGCCCAGCATTCCACCCCGCCCAGCGGGCAAAATCGAGCACCGACATGTGGGCGTTCCCCGCCGGACCGATGATGGCCGGGTTATCGCCATTCGGCCCGGCAAGAAACGCCTTGAACTTGCCGTCCTTGAATTCGTGCCCCAGCGGCGCATCGACCTTGCCGAGGCTGGCCTGGCAGCCGAGGCCCGCCGTCTTCAGTTCGAGCGGGGCGAACACGCGCTCGGTAATCAGCTCCTCCCAGGTCTTGCCGGCGAGCCGTTCGATCATGGCGCCCGCGAAGATAAAGTTCATGTTCGCATAAGCAAACTTGGCGCCGGGCTTCGAGGCCAGCGGCTGCTTGCTCCATTCCTCGACGACGAGGTAGCGCAATTCGTCGAGGTTGCCCTCCGCGCTCATGGTCTTCTCGATCAGCTTGACGAGGGGTTCGCTATCGCTGGGTACGCCGCTGGTGTGCGACAGAAATTGTTCGAGCGTCACCGTTTTCAGGTCGGCGTCCATCTTCTCGGCCAGCTTCGGAAAGACGTCTGGCAGCGTCGAAGTCCACTTCAGCTTGCCTTCGTCCACGAACATGGCCGCCAGCAGCGCGGTCATCGCCTTGGTATCGGAGCCGAGGTGAAAGCGGTCATCGAGCGTGACGGGAATCTTCTCGCCGGCCTTGCGGGTGCCGACCGCGCCGGCCGCGATCACCTTGCCGTCCCGCACCACGGCCGCCGCCAATGCCGGCAAGTCGTGCTTGGTCAGGTAGGGCGTCAGCACGTCGTCGAGCGGGGCCTGCGCGGCCGCGGAGCCGGCAGCGCCGAGGAACAGCGCGGGGACCAGGGCCGCAACTAGCAGCTGAGAACGAGCCATGCGTCGCCTCCTTTCGGGGTCAGGCCACGCTTCTTGGTCTATCACTTTTCCGTCCGGAGGCGCTGGGGAAATGCGCGCAGCCGCCCGCGCGGTCTCACGCGCAGTCGGCTGCGCCAGGTGCGGAGCAGGCGACTATCAGACTCCGGCGGGTTCCGCCACACGGGCCGATGGTCGCACCGTGAAACGTCCATCCAGCCTTTCCAGGATGCGGACGATACCGCCGTATTCCAGTTCGCTGTACGGCAGCATGGCTGGCCCCGAGAAGCCCTGACGGCGAATCTCCATCGCCTTCTCCGCCGCCCGCGCGCGTACCGTGTCCCAGAACGGATGGTCGAACAGGTCCATCGGCTCGGTCAGCCGGCCGTTGTGAACGCAGAAGCCCCAGCAGCTGACAATCGGCGGGCCGTCGAAGTAACTGCACCCCGTCCCGCACTTCACGGGCATCAACGGGCCGATATGGCTGCCGCGCATGAAGCCGCCGACGTAATGCGCGACGCTGAACGGGGCCAGGATTTCGCCCGTGGCCGGGAAGTGCTTCTGCACCCGCACCAGCATGACCGGATCGTCCTTGCCGGTGTACTTGCCCGCAATGTTGTGCAGGCGCTGCGTACTGACGGCGGCGGCCTGATCGCCGTCGTGCCGGCTATAGACCGACTCGACGACGTAGCGGTCGTTGTCGCGCAGCAGTGCGGCCAGGTCGTACATGTCCTCGGGCGTGGTCAGGTCGATGATCCGGTCGCCTTCGGTGTAATTCACATCCTGCACCCGAAAACGGAAGCCCTTGGTCAATTCGGGGCTCAGCAGCAGACCGCCGGTGTTCATCGGATCGGCGAACGCCAGATAAAGCGGCAAGTTGTAAGCGCCGGGTTCGGTTTTGTCGGCCAGGAACATCAGGAACGGTTCGTTGGGTCGTTCGTCGATTTCCATTTCGGCCACCGCCGGCCCCATGCCCTTGACGTTGCCGCTGAAGGAATCGACCAGCAAGTCCTGGCCCGCGCCGTACAGCCCTTGCTGCTGGGCCGTCATGGTCCCGGCCTTGAAGGCGTCCCAGGCCAGCCGGTGGATTTCCTCGTCGCCTACGCCCTTGTTGTGGGCCATGAGAATGGCGATGTCGTCGCCCGTCGCGCCGACGAAGTAGTCGGTCAGCAGACCGTCGAGTCCCTGTGCCACGAACCGATTGACGGTCTCCAGCAACTTTTTGCTCGGCGCGACATGCCCGCCGATACTGCCCACGTCCGCCTTGATGATGCTCAGCGTCGTCACGGTAGTTCCCCTTTCGCGCCTGGAGGATTGGCGGCTCCGAACAAGCCAGGACGGCCCAGCGGCCGGGGTCGCACTCGTAGTCAATGCCCGCACGCAAGGCAAGCCGCGTGCCGGTTGAGATTGAATTGCGGTTGGGATTGAAGGGAGCGCGGTGGCGGACAGAGCAAGAGTGCATTGCAGCCCCGTGCAGTCACCGCGACAGCGGCGGTGGAAATCAGCGAGCGGGGCCGTCGCCGGACGCACGCCCGTCGGCGGCGCGTCATCGAGGAATGTCGTGATTCGCAGGTGACCTTCGGCATCGACAAAGCCAGAAGTGATGCAACCCGGCGCAGGCCATGTGCGAATGGGCACACCGAGGCGGGATGAATGGAGTCAGGGGAGTGGGGATCGAACCCACGCTGTCCAGCTCCCAAGGCTGGCGGCTTGCCTACCCCCTGAACGAGTGGACCGCCGGGGAATCGCACCCCGATCTCCGCCGTGCGAAAACGGTGTCTTCCTGTTCGACGAGCAGCCCAAGGTTGAATGCTGAGAGGTCCCGCTGGGAATCGAACCCAGACCGCCACCGTACCAGGGTGGTGTGCCGCCGTAACACCTCAAGACCGTAAGTTGCGGAGGCCGGATTTGAACCGGCGTCTGACGGCTTATGAGACCGTGCTGGAAACCACTCCAGTCCACCCCGCAATAAAG
>JAEUIF010000123.1 GCA_016795185.1 Planctomycetia bacterium
CCCCAACCCCTCTCCCGCCAGGGGCGAGGGGCTTTGCAGCGAGTCGCTCCACCGCCTGAAGGCGGAACTACGAACCGGATTCGATGAACACATCCACCCGCAGATTCAACGGCAACTCGCGCGCCCCATTCAGTTCGATCAGCACTTCGCGATAGTAAACATCCTCGCGTTCGCCGGGCCGGTTGCTGCGCGGCGCGTCCTGGCCCATGCGCCCGGCCAGCTCGACGACGCGCCCGGCGAACTTCTGGCCGGCGTAACCATCGGCCACCGCGGTCGCCGGTTGCCCGATGGCCACGCGCGCGACATCGAGTTCCTCCACCCAGGCGCGCACGCGTCGCCGCGATACATCCGCCAAGCGCAGCACCGGATCACCCTGCTTGCGCGGTTCGACCAGCGTGCCCAGCGCCTGATGCACTTGCAGCACCTGCCCCGCCCCCGACGCCCGCACCTGCGTTTTGGCCAACTCGGCACGCGCCAGCGTCAGCCGGGCCTTCGCCTCCGCGACCTTGGCATCCATCGTCAGCTTTTTGAAGTGGTTCGCGTCGTAGGTTTCCTGGCTGACGGCCCGACTGTACATCAACCGTTGCGACCGCTCCCAGTCGGCCTTCGCCTGCTGCGCTTGCACGTCCGCCGAGGTCATCTCGGCCTCGGCCAGCGCCATCTGCGCCTTCTGCGAATCGTTGTGCAACTCGAACAGCAGGTCGCCCGCCTGGACTTCCTGGCCCGCACGCACGTGCAAGACGTGCAGGGTGCCGCCCACTTCGGGATACACCGCAATCTCGCGCGACGCACCTTCCACCAACCCGACAGCCGCCACGCGCAGGTCGCGCACTCCGCGTTCCGGAGGTTTCCGCGTACCAGCGAGGCCCCACACCACGAGGGCCAAGGCAACCAGGATCGCACTTCCGGCCAGGGCCAGCAGCCACGCGGGACCAAGGCGATTGCGCAGGCTGACGGCCGGCGAAGGTAAGTGCATGCCGTTGCGCTTGGTGTCGAAATCCTCGGCAGTCAAGCGGGAGTGCAGGCTGTTCATGGTTGCGGTTCCAGTTGCCCATTCTTGGCGAGCGGCGGGCGTCAGCCCGCTGTTTTCTCACTCCAACAGCGGGCTGACGCCCGCCGCTCGCCAAGAAAGCGATCGAAGTGCTCGAGGTGAGATTCAGAAAGTCAGACCTGCAAATGCGACAGGTCGTTCGCTTCCGCCCCCGGCTTGCTGGCTCGAATCAGTCGGCCATTCTCCAGGTGCAGAATGCGGTCGGCATACGAGAAGATGCGGTTGTCGTGCGTGACTACCACCAGCGTGACGCCGCGCTCGCGAACCAGGCCGGTGAGCAGCGTCAGCACCGCCTGGCCGTTGCGGGCATCGAGCGAAGCCGTTGGTTCGTCGGCGAGCAAGATCGCCGGTTCGTTCGCCAGGGCGCGGGCCACCGCTACCCGCTGGCACTCGCCGGTGCTGAGCTGCGCCGGCCGCAGGTCGCGCCGTGGCTCCAGCCCGACCTGCGCCAGCAAGCTTCGGGCGCGCTCCAGCGCCACGGCTTGCGGCACGCCGCGCATCACCAGCGACAGCGCGACGTTGTCGAGCGCCGACAGCGTCGGAAACAGGTTGAACGTCTGGAAGATGAAGCCCAGGTGCTGCCGGCGATAAGCGGTCAGTTCATCGACCGACATGCCAGCGACTTCGCGGCCCAGCACCTGCAAGCTGCCGCCGTCCGGCGTCAGGATGCAGCCGAGGATCGACAGCAGCGTGGTCTTGCCACTGCCCGACGGCCCGACCAGAAAGACGACCTCGCCGCGCTGAATGCCCAGGCCGGCCCCGCTCAACACCGGCGTCCGGTTGGCGCCGACGCCAAAGCTCTTGTGAACACCACGGGCGAGGATCGCGAGGGTTGCACCATTCATGGGTTTCACCGGGACCGTCATGGTTTCCGCGCCACCACGAAGTAGCAATTGCCCGTCACCCGTTCACTGTCGATCGTCAGGCCACAGGCCAGCAAGCGGCCGCGCACGTCCTCTTCCCGATAAGGCGTGTGCAGGATGCCCTTGCGGATGCCCCAGCGGTTGACGCGCTCCGAGAGCCAGCGGAAGGGTTGCCAGCCGCGCGGGTAGAGCAGCACGTTCATGGCCAGCGTGCCGCCCGGCGACAGCACCCGTGCCATGCTCTCCAGGGCCGCGTCGGCGTCGGCGAAACAGTGAAACGCATTGGCCACGTTGATGGAATCGAACGTGACGTCGTCAAACGACAGGTCGGTCACGTCGCCTTGCAGCAGTTCGATCTCGGGCTGCGCGCGAAACCGCTGCCGCGCGCCGCCGAGCATTTTCTCCGAGTAATCGACGCCGACGACCTGCGGCAACGGCCGGCCCTTCCAGCGATGCCAGGTCCGGACCATCGAGAACAGCGTGCCGCTGCCGATGGCCACTTCGAGATGGCGCTCGCGTAGGTTGCGCTCGAAGAACGCGACTTGCTCCAGCAGCGAGCCGCGATACGACGACTTCAGAATCAGAAAGCCGCGCAGGTCGTACCACCACGGCGGCGACGAGTAGGCGGATTCGACCTTGGCGGTCAGTTGCAGGTCCATGTGGTCTCCTTCAAGTAAGCCGGCATTCCCAGCCCAGCCGCCGCGCTTGCCGGCGCAACCACCAGCGCTTCAGACGCTGCAAGGGATGCCGGTTGCCGCCGCGTAGATAGCCAGCCTGGAAGGTTCGGAGATAGGGATCGAACTGGCAGTAGTACGGAGCACAGCGCACGTCGCCGCGACCGAGCAGCAGACGCAGTGCTTCCGCTGCCGCCACGCCGCTACACAGATGACAGGCCAGCGCCGCCGACGGCAGCCGGCCTTCGCGAAAGCGAATCGCCGAGAAATCGAGATAGCGGGCATGCAGGGCGCGCGGCGCGAGCCCAACCGCGAAGGACGCCAGCTGGTCGAGCGCCGGCATGTCGTCGTGCAGATCGAAGTAACGGTCGAACGACATGCCGTCCGGCGCGAACACCAGCCAGGACGTGCCGAACCCCAGCGGCCCGGCCGTGACAACTGGAATACCGCCCCGGCGGGCTGCGGCGTACACCAACCGGCGCGTGGCCAGGGCGAAGAAATCCAGGCCGTCGATCAGCACGTCCACTCCGTCGAGAAAGGCGTCGACATTGTCCGCTGTGATTGCTTCGGGCAGTGTCCGCAGGCGCACGTCCGGGTTGATGGCGCGGGCTTCCTCGGCCATCACCAGCGCCTTGTTGCGCCCCAGCGTGCGAACGCTCGCGCCGTGCTGCCGGTTAAAATTCACGACCTCGAATTCATCCGGGTCGGCCAGGTGGAACGCACCGATGCCCGCACGGGCCAGCGTCGCCAGGTGAATGCCGCCGACGCCACCCAGGCCCACGATGCCGATGCAACTCTGCCGCAACCGCTCCTGCTCGGAGTCGCCGAGCAGCGGGTGATGACGCGAGAAGGCTTCGGCGTAGCGCCAGGTTGCGGCCATTTGGCGGGGTTCGTTGGTTTCGACTGCGATCATGGATGTTCTCCCTGATTTTTAGTTCGTAGTTCCGCCTTCAGGCGGTCGAGCGACTCGCCGCCTGAAGGCGGAACTACGAACCGGCCTATCCCCGCAGCACGCACGCCGGATCGATGTAGCGCACCCGCCGCAACGGCAAGCGCGCCGCCAGCAGGCAGACGCCCGTCACCAGCACCACGCTGACGACGGCGATTTGCCAGGTCAGCACCATCGGGGCGCGCGGCGTGCTCAAGGGCGACAGCGCCACCAATACCGACAGCACGATGCCCAGCGCGGAACCGATCAAGGCGTTGCCCAGCGCCTGCGCCAGCAGGAAGCGGGCGATGCAGCCATCGTCCGCGCCCAGCGCCTTCAGCGTCGCGAACTCTTTCAACCGTTCGTTCACCGCCCCATACAGCGTCTGCGCTACCACGGCCAGGCCGACCAGCAAGCCGAGAAACGCCGCCAGACCGAAGCTGATGCCGATGCCGGTGCGCGTCAGCCAGTAGTGCATCGCCATGCGGCCGTAGGTGTGCTTGTCGTAAACGTCGAGGTCGGGCACTTCCCGGCGGATGCGTGCGACGAGGTCGGGAATGTCCGTACCCGGTTCGGCAGTGACCAGGTAGAAGGAGCAGTGCCCGGGCGGCAGCGCGAAGACGTACTGCCGGGCACGGTCGATGGTGGTGAAGACGTAGGGGCTGGTGGTGAAGCTGACGATGCCATTGGTCATACCCACCACGCGGGCCTTGCGGCCGTTGATCTCGCGGATGTCACCCAGTTTGCAGTCGCCGAGTTTGGCAGTGTCGTAGTAGTCCACCAGCACGGCATCCGGATCACGGATGGCGCTGGCTTCCCCCTCGACCATCGTCCAGGCGTTGCCGAGCAGCGTGGAGCGCTCGCAGCCGAGCACGACCACGCTTTCCATCCGGCCGTCGGGCGATTGAAACGCGCTGAACATGACGATGTATGGTTCGGCCCGCTCCACGCCCGGCACCTTGCGGACTCGCGAAATCCAGCGTTGCGGCACGAAACCGTTCATCTCGACGTTGGTCATGTGCCGGGGGCCGACCCAGATGTCGGCGCTGCCGTAATCGACCAGCATGCTCGCCTTCTGCAACAGGCCGAGCAGCAGCGCGCCTTGCACGTTCACCAGCAGCACGGAGAACGTGACGCCCGACAGCGAAGTCAGGAACTTCGCCCGATCCGCCAGCAGCGCCTTGATGGCCAGGGACCACATGATGGGGGAATCCTCCGCGCCTGCCGCTCGCCCGAAACTGCGACCGCTCACGAACACGCCGCCGCGTAAGCGTGCCACCGACGGGCGAAACCGCGCGGTTCCCTGGCGGCCTGGACCTGCACCAACGAGCGGGTGATCCGCAGGCTCGACCGGCTGCTGAAATGCCGCACCAGGT
>JAEUIF010000125.1 GCA_016795185.1 Planctomycetia bacterium
CCCACCGAGGGTAGTTCCGGGATTTAGTCTGTCACGACTGAACCGCAGCCGACCACGGCCCTGGAACTTCCCGAAGGTTCCAGGGCTTTTTTTGTTTTTCGGGCATGTTGTCCGGCGGTTCCTCCCGTGTGGGTCAGGCTCTCCAGCCTGACACACCAAGGAGTGTCAGGCTGGAGAGCCTGACCCACGGAAGCCGAATTTCCACAGGAGTTTTCCCATGATCGTCGTCATGAAACCCGGCGCTACTCCCCAGCAGATCGAGCACATCAAGGGCGAGATCGAACGGCTGGGGTTGCGCAACCACGTCATCGTCGGCACCGAACGCACGGTCATTGCCGCCCTCGGCGAAAAGCGCGACGGCGCCAAGCAAGCCCTGGAAACCGGGGAAGGAGTGGAGAAAGTGGTCCCGATCCTCGCGCCCTACAAGATGGCCAGCACCGAGGTGAAGCGCGATCGTACCGTCGTCACGTCGCTCGGCCTGAGCGTCGGCGGCAAGAAGATCGGCGTCATCGCCGGTCCGTGCTCGGTGGAGAGCAAACAGCAAATTCTGGAGATCGCCCACATGGTCAAGGAAGCCGGCGCGGGCGGCCTGCGCGGCGGGGCCTTCAAGCCGCGCACCAGTCCGTACAGCTTCCAGGGCCTGAAGGAAACCGGCCTGCAACTGCTCGCCCTGGCCCGCGAGGAAACCGGCCTGGCCATCGTCACGGAAGTGATGGCCCCGGAGCACGTCCCGATGGTGGCCGAGCATGCCGACATCCTGCAAGTCGGCGCACGCAACATGCAGAACTACCCCCTGCTCGAAGCTGCCGGTGAATCCGGGCTGCCGATCCTGCTCAAGCGCGGGCCGTCCGCGACGATGGAAGAGTTCTTGCTCGCGGCCGAGTACATCCTCAAGACCGGCAACACCAACGTCATGCTCTGCGAGCGCGGCATCCGCACCTTCGAGGACCACACCCGCTTCACCCTGCCGCTGGCGACCGTCGAGTACCTGCACCAGACGACGCATCTTCCAATCGTCGTCGATCCCAGCCACGGTACCGGCAAAGCCAGCCTGGTGTCGCGTATGGCGGTCGCTTCCGTGGCGGCCGGCGCGGACGGCCTGATCATCGAAGTGCATCCGAACCCGGAAAAGGCCATGTCGGACGGCTTCCAGGCATTGACGCCGCCCGTATTCCGCCAGATGATGGCCGACTGCCGCCGCGTCGCGGCGGCGGTGGATCGGGACCTCTAGCGCACGACCCCGCGCCTGCAACGCCAAAGGTCGTGGGGCGAGCGTTCACGGGCTGGTCGGTTGATCTGCATGCTGATATGCTGAACCTGCATTGATTTATCACCCGGTTCACCGGCAGCTTGCAGAAAGGCCCCATCATGGACGCCCGCCGCCCTTCCTTCCGGCCGCGCCTGGAGATTCTTGAGGACCGCGCAGTCCCCGCGCTGTTCAGCAGTTTCCTGACTGGCGACCCCGCCTCGGTGCATCACACGACCGCCTTCGTGGCCGAGGGCCGCATCGGCAGCAGCGCCTATCCAGGCCAGAACTTCACGTTTGAAGCGGATGTCCACAAGACCACGGCGGGGCCATTTGGGCCGGGACAGACGGCGGACCTGCACTGGCTCACCGGCGGCGAGGCCAACCCGTTCACCCTGACCTACACGCCCGGCACGAACGGCGGCCCGGGCACCGCGACCTGGACCAACAACGGCAAGACCGTCACCTACGCCAACGTGAGTTGGCCCGACACGGCGAAGGACGCGTTACTGCTGCGCGTGGCCAGTTACCAGCCGGGCGTCAGCCTGCGTCTCGCGAACCTGACGCTGACCGTGGCCAGCGGCTCGCCGGAGGCCATTCCAGATCCGACCAGCGGCGACCCCGTGGAAGTCGAAGCGGCAGGTGCCAGCGGCAAGTCCCTGCTGCTGGTCAACGGCGTCGATCTGCAAGCGGGCTTCACCCTGACCGGGCAGTCGTACTGGGTCTACGGCCACCAGGCGGCCAAGCAGTCCCAACTGGCCTTCCAGATCAAGGTGGGCGAATGGAACAGTCCGCCCGTGGCCATGCCGGACGCATATCGCACCTTCGCCAACACGCCGCTGACGGTCGGCGACTTCGGCGTGTTCGGCAACGACGTTTCGGTCGACGGGGACGCCTTGACGGCGCTGCTGGTCGGGCAAGCCCAGCACGGCACGGTTGCCCTTCAAACCGACGGCACCTTCACGTACACTCCGCACACGGGCTTCGTGGGCGAGGACAGCTTCACCTACCGGGCCAGCGACGGCCTGGCGCAAAGCGAACTCACCACCGTCACCGTGACCGTCAGCGCGGGGACGTTTCGCTTTTCGCAGGACGTTTACCAGACCGCGGAGGGCGACTCATTCGCGGTCATCACGGTGGAGCGGACTGGCCTGACGGACCGGGCTTCCTCGGTCCACTACGCCACGCGGGACGGCGACGCCCTCGGCGCGGCCGACGGCAGCGGCGATTACCTGCCGGCCAGCGGCGTTCTGGAATTCGACGTCGGCGAAATCGCCAAGACCATTTCAGTGGCCATTACCGACGACGACCTGCCGGAAAACTACGAGTCGCTGGGTCTGACACTGGATACCCCCAGCGCGGGCTACCTGCTCGACGAGGCAGCGGCCTCGGCCCTGCTCGTCATCCAGAACAACGACGGCGCCCAAGCTGTAGATAAGCCATTTGGCGGCGCGTTGAAGGCATTCGGCACCAATCTAAAGAAAGAGGTGGTTGAAGGCACCCGCGAGTTGCTCCGGGTCGACGGCTTGGTCGAAGATTTGAAGTTCACGTTCAAGAAGGAATCGGAAGATCTCCAGGCCAAACTCGACAGGGTGGCGAAGCTGCTCAAGGCCGGGAAGTATGCTTTCAAGGAGGCACTGGCGGGCGACATCTTCGACAAGTCCGTCTTCAACACCTTCGAGAACCTGCAAGCCGGCGACGACAAAATCCTGATCACCATCAACGGCATCAAGAACACTGAAGCGGACGCGCAGGCCCTGTTGAACTCCATCAAGTCGTTCAACGTCGGCAACAACAAGGTGGCGGTGGTCAACGGCACCCACGGCCTGGGAGTTCAGGATTTAGCCAGTTCGATTATCAAGGAACTGGGTGTGGAGACTGTCGCCGATATCCGAGCCGCCACCCAAATCCAGCTGGCGTACGAAGCCCTAAAGCGGAATGGCGTGGCCAACCCGACCATCTACGTGGTTGCGCACAGTCAGGGCACGGCCATCGTCATGACCGCGCTGGACTTCCTGTCGCCAGAGGTGAAGAGCAGCATCGAATTCTACGGTAACGGCGGACAGCAGTTTGTGCCCAAGGACATTGGCCTGAAAAAAGCAGTAAACTATATGCGACAAAACGACTATGTCGCTTTGCTGATGAACTTCAACCTGATCCGCCACTTGACCTACTCGAAAGACCATCAGTACGACGTCATCAACATCGGACTGGGCGGGTTGTTGGGCAACGAAGGTAAACTGGGGGCACACGCCTTCGACCGCAATTACAAGATGATTTACGAGCGGCAGGGCGAACTGCGGCCGCCAAAGACCGATAAAGTGGACTATCCTTCCCTCGTTTTCCCGGGTTTTCAGCCTTTGATGCCCAACATCTTCAAGCGCTAGAGGACACAGATTGTTGGGGCCGGTGCGAGAAGTCGCCGTAAGCGTTTGTCTTGCGCTGGCTCTAAAGCCGACTTCTGCTCCATGACCCATGTATGGCAGAAAGTACAGACACCAGCCAAACTAAGTCTTTGTTGTTGTCCCAGTGAACCTTAACCCTGGAGCAAGTTACGTCTCTGATCGACAAGAACACCAGTTGCAATGGAGTAGAATATGTTCACTGCCCTGCTCGCCCTATCGCTGACGCCCGGAGCCGATCCAGGTCCCTCTGACGCTAACCGCCAGAAGATCGCCCTGGCCGAACTGCGCCAGCACAACGCTTTCTTCAAGGGCGTCGGCCTGTACGTGCTCTACCTGGATAACCCCACTCAGGAGCAAATCGAAAAGCTGGGCAAAGAGTACGTGTACCTGTCGATCAACGATCGGGACTGGCAAAACGTCAAGAAATGGACTGGCGGGCGGGAGAATTTGAAGTATCTGCGCGACCTGCCAAATCTCCGGGAGTTGTCCCTGTACGGGCCGAACTTCTCGGATGAGTGGTGCGAAGAGCTGGACCATTTGCCCCAACTGGAAGGCCTTTTCTTTTCGGGCAAAGACTTGACCGACAAAGGTCTGGCGCACGTCCGCCACTTGCCGAACTTGCAAGCTTTGAGCCTGATGGAAACGTCGATCACCGATGACGGGTTGAAGTCCCTCAAGGACCTCAAGAAGCTGCGGTATCTCAACTTGACCTACACCAAGATCACCGACGCCGGAATGGTTCATTTGAAGGAACTGACCAACTTGGAAGAATTGTTGCTCGAAGCCACGGACACCACGCGGCGCGGCGTCGCCCAACTCAAAGGGCTGACGAAGCTGAAGCGCGTGCGGCTGCCCAACTCGCCCGAACTGGAGGCCCTCCAGGAAGGCCCGCCCGTCCGCGCGTTGGAGACCTTCGCCGACAAAACCGACCTGCAGTTGCTCGACGCCACGGGATGGGCGGTCCAGGACGACGAACTGAAGGCCCTGCGCAACCTGACGAAGCTGGAGGAACTGAAGCTGCGCCGTTCCGGCGTCACCGACCGAGGCCTGGAGCACCTGGCCGGCTTGACCGAACTGAAAAACCTCGACCTGTTCGGAACCGGCGTCCAGGGCGACGGCCTGAAACACCTGGCGAAGCTGACCAAGCTGGAGTACCTCAACCTGAACTTCTCCCCCGTTGAGGACGGGGCCGTGCAGCACTTGAAGCAATTGACCGGCCTCAAGGAATTGCTCATCAACCACACAAACGTCAGCCAGAGAGCCATCGAGGAATTGCGCAAGGCGCTACCGAATACCAAAATTCCCGGCAAGTGACCAAGGGCAGCGCCGAATCGTGCCCGGCCGCCGACCTCCTACGCACCAATCGGCTACCCACTTTTGAAGACCGCCCGCGCTTCACCTTGCCGTTGGCGACCGTCGAGTACCTGCACCAGACGACGCATCTTCCAGTCGTCGTCGATCCCAGCCACGGCACCGGCAAGGCCAGCCTCGTGTCGCGCATGGCGGTCGCTTCCGTCGCGGCCGGCGCGGACGGCTTGATCATCGAAGTGCATCCGAACCCGGAAATGGCCATGTCGGACGGCTTCCAGGCATTGACGCCGCCCGTATTCCGCCAGATGATGGCCGACTGCCGCCGCGTCGCGACGGCGGTGGATCGGGAAATGTAGGCTGCGCGGTTTTCCAGCACGGCAGGCGTCATGTTCTATCAGCCCGACTTCAATCGCCCGATGACGCCTTCCGAGCGCAACGGGGCGATCTTCTTCCTGCTCCTGTTCTTCGGCGCGTTCACGGCCGAGGTGATCGTCGATTACCACCCCGCGAAGCTGACGGGGCTGTTCATCGCCGGTTGGTGGATTCCGCTGCTCGCCCTCCACGAAGCAGGGCACGCCCTGGCCGCGTGGTTGGTGCGCTGGCAGGTGCTGCGCATCTCCATCGGGCACGGGCCGCTCGTGCGCCGGTTTCACATCGGTTCTGCCGAGGTTGACCTGCGCCTGATTCCGGTCAGCGGCTACGTCATGTCGGCCCCGACGCGCCTGCGCTGGCCGCAGCTGGAAAACTCCTTGATCTACGCCGCTGGCCCCGGCATTGAACTGGTATTGCTGGGAGCCATCGCCGCCATCGTCGGGCCGGAACAGTTGCTCCATCGGACGGAAGCAATCTGGCTGCTGGCGGTTCAGGCCCTGGCGGTGGCCATCCTGTTCGATGCGTTCACCAACCTCGTGCCCATGACGGTGTCCAGCAAGGACGGCCCGGTCGCCAACGACGGCCTGGGCATCTTCCGCAGTTTTCTCCTTTCCACCGAAGCTTACGCGAAGCAAATCGGCTTCCGGCCAACTCCCGAAGCGGATGCCTGAGAGTCAGTCGCAGCAGCCCCTCGCCCCTGGCGGGAGAGGGGTTGGGG
>JAEUIF010000163.1 GCA_016795185.1 Planctomycetia bacterium
TTCCCACCCCTCCTGCCCCCCCCCGCCTTCGGGTGTTGGGGCACGCCATACTTTAATACTCATAACCAGGGCCGCGCCCTGTGGGCGTGCAAACCCCGCCGTACTTCAGATGCCGTGCGCCTGTCCTTTCTTGCGGCAGCCTTGAGGATTCGCCATGAGTGCCCTCGCCTTGGACTACGCTCCCGCGCCGGCCGGCATTCCCGCCGACTTGACGCGGCCTTCCAGCCGGTATCGCCTGCAAGTCGTGGTCGTGCTGGTGTGTTTGCTGCTCTTCCTGCTGCTCTACGTCGCGCTCGTCATCGGTTCGGCCTACTTGCTCTACTGGGCGGTAATCTATCCGCTGGGCAACCGGCCGGGGCGCGGTGAAATCTTCCTCAAGCTGGTCAGCATCAGCTCGGCCGGTTTGCTGTTCGTGTTTCTGCTCAAGGGCCTGTTCAAGTGGCAAAGCTCGGACCCCGGCGCGCGCCTGGAAATCACCGAGCAGGAACAGCCCCGGCTCTTTGCCTTTATTCGCCAGCTCTGCGCGGAAACCGGCGCGCCGTTTCCGAAGCGGGTCTTCCTGAGCCCGGACGTGAACGCCGCCGTGTTTTACAACAGCTCGGTGCTGAGCCTGTTCCTGCCGACTCGCAAGAACCTGCTCATCGGCCTGGGGCTGGTGAACGTGCTCAACCTGAGCGAGTTCAAGGCGGTGCTGGCCCACGAATTCGGCCACTTCTCGCAGAGCAGCATGAAGCTGGGCGGCTACGTCTACCTGTGCAACCGCATCATCGCCGACATCGTCTACGGCCGGGACTGGGTGGATGACATGCTCGCCCAGCTGAAGCACACCGATGTCCGCGTCGCCGTCTTCGTCTGGGTGTTTTATGGCATCCTCTGGGTGCTCAAGCAGGTGCTGGCCGGCTGCTTCCAGGTCATCAACTTCTCGAACTCGGCGCTGTCGCGGCAGATGGAGTTCAACGCCGACCTGGTGGCGGTCAAGGTCAGCGGCAGCGACGCGCTGGTCCATGCCCTGTCGCGGCTCGACTTCGCGAACGATGCCTTGATCCAGGCCAGCCATGACCTGCGTACCGCCGGCGACCACAAGCTCTGGACCAGCGACCTGTTCCACCACCAGACGCAGACGCTGCACTTCCTGCGCAAGGTGCGCAACGAACCTCAACTCGGCCAGCCGCCCGTGCTGCCCGACGACCCGATGCAGACCGTGCAGGTTTTCCAGCCCGGCGACAGCGGCATCCCGCTCATGTGGGCGACGCACCCCTCGAACCACGACCGCGAGCAGAACGCCAAGCGCCTCTACGTCCGCAGCCCGCTCGATGAACGCTCGCCCTGGTTGCTGTTCGAGAAAGCGGACGAGGTGCGGCGCAAGATGACCGAGCTGCACTACCGCTCGAACCTCGGCATGGTGCCGGGGCCGGAACTGGCCTCGCCGGAGCAGGTGCAGGCGTTCATCGACGATGAGCACGCCGAGATGACCTACGACCAGCGCTACCACGCGCTCTACGACGGCCGCTTCCTGGAGCCGGGCGCGCTGCCCGACCTCGTCGCCGCTTGCCGGGCCGAACCCTGGAACGATGCCCGGCTGGCCGGCGCGAACCACGAACTGTACGGTTCGGGCCTGAAGGACTGGATGGAGAAGCACCATCAGAAGCTCGGCGAGTTCCAGTTGCTCAACGGGCTGGTCCAGGGGGAGCTATCGGTCAAGGGCAAAGACTTCGAGTTCCGGGGCAAGCGGGTGCGGCCGACGGAGGTCAAGCCGCTGCTGGAGCAGGTGGACGGCGAATTGACGCAGGACCGGGAGTGGCTCGCGAAGCTCGACCGGGAAGTCTTTCTGGCCCACTACCAGATGGCCGGCCGGCTCGGTGAAGCAGTGCGGAACGAGCTGATGCGGCGTTACGAGTTTCATCTCGCCGTGCAGGAGGCGCTGCGCCAGGTCAACGGCCAGCGGGCGCAGCTCGACGCAGCGCTGCAATACTTGCAGCAAAACCACGAACTCAGCCAGGAGCAATTCCGCGAAGTGATGCAGGTCTTCCGCGACCTCCACGACGGCTTGCGCCAGGTGCTGCAAACCGCACGGGGACTGCAACTGCCGGGGCTGAAGAACATGACGGCCGGCCAGGTGCTGGCGGACTTCCTGCTCGACCGGCCGCTCATCAGCGCCCCGAACTTGCAGCAGAACACCATCGAGGGCCAGTGGATTGGCGGCTTTCTCGAACAGCTCGCCGAGATCGGCGAACGGCTCAAGCGCATCCACTTCAAGAGCCTGGGCCAGCTGCTGGCGTTGCAGGAAAAGATTCACCTCGACTGGCAGCAAGCTCATGCGCCGGCCGTTCAGCCAGCCTGAAAGCCAGCGGCTGGGTCCGCCACCCTCCCGCGTGGCGAAGTGGCGGAGCCAGAGTTGCCAAAGCGCGAGTAGCTTGCACAACGACGAAGCGAAACGGCAGCAGTCGCGCAGACAGGCGGAGGCCGCGGCCAAGCATTACTTGGGCGACGGCTCGCGTGTGGTCGCAGGCAAAGGTCGTCGCTGATGAGGCGGCACGTCAAAATAGACCTGGCCGAGCAGGTCGCGGAGTTCCTCGGCGATCTCGTCGGGAGGGTCGCCCGAGAGCGCTGCGGCGATCAATCGTTCCGCTTCTCGCAACTGCCCACATTCGAGCGCCAGCGAGGCCGCGCTACGATGCAAGACCGACCGAGTCGGTTCCAACTTCAAGTCCGGCACGGTCAACTCAGCTGCCTGCCGTTCCCGGTCCAAGGCGCGCTGGAGCCGTTCGCGGGCCGCCGCCTCGTCGCCTTGCCGGCGCAATTGGTCCGCCTGGTCCACCAGCAGCATCGCTTCCCGATGCAGATCCTGGATGGGATTCATCGTTGTGCCAATTCACTTCAAATACTTATCCAAGAAATCCACCATCTTCGGGTAGGCGTCCAGCCGGTTCTTGAGCTTCGCCAGGCCGTGGCCTTCATCCTCGTAGCGCAGGTACTCGACCGGCACCTGGCGTTTTTTCAGGGCCGCGACGATCTGCTCCGCCTCGCCGACCGGCACGCGCGGGTCGTTGGCCCCGTGGATTACCATCATCGGGCACTTGATCTTGTCCACGTGGTTGAT
>JAEUIF010000295.1 GCA_016795185.1 Planctomycetia bacterium
CCCGGCAACACCTGACTCTGGTCGGAGCGAGCCGCGTTGGCCGACCGCCCCTCGAGAACTTCGTCCATGGAATGTCCGGGGAACGGCCAGGCCGACGGCCGGTCGGCCGGAATGCGAAATCAAAGAAGTACACGAATCCGCTTTGAGCTTCACGAATCGTGACGCGCGGGACGCCTTGGAGACGGAGTGTTTGCCTGTCTTGGGGCTGAAGGCCCCGAACTCGACAGTCCAGCCCAAGCGCAGCGTCGGGCTGGGTCGGATCCAGAAAAAAAATCGCCAAGGCCCAACGGGCCGTCACGCCGATTGGCGACCAAAGCGAGTTCCTACTCGACGTTGACGTCGATCGGCGGGGGATGATCGCATCCCCCCGGACGGAGCAGACTCTGGATGAACGAATCCCAGGGCGGCCACGGATGGAACGGATGCGACGGAGAATCACGGAAAAAGGTGGGGAAACGAGACATTTCGGTCGCCTGCCTGATGCGGACTTTCTGTCTCGTCTTTCGTGCGTTCCGCGTATCCCATGGTTGCGTTCCAATGTTTTTGCTCGGATCGGACGCCAGGCTTTCCAATGAGCCGGAAGGATGGGTTGGAAGATCAACGCCCTCGCCTAGCCCAACTTCCCCAACGAATGACGTAAGTTGTTGCCCGTCAACGGGCGGTTCGGGAAAGTCTTCACTACAAGTCGGTCGGGGTCAGGTTCGTGGGGAGGGAGAGGCCGAGTTTGTGGAGCAGTATGGACTGGTGTTCTGAAGGCTGGGTCACGCAGCGGCGGCGGATCTCCGTGCCCGCGCTGGTCGGCAGCACCACGTCGACCGAGCGCAGGTCGTGCAGTTCGTCCAGCACTCGCCGGGGTTCGTCGCCCAGGCCGGCGCGGCGGCAGAGTTGCCCGAGCGTCTTCCACAGCACGTACGCCAGGAAGCAGACCAGGATGTGGGCCAGCACGCGGTCTTGTTTCTGGTGCCAGATCGGCCGCAGCGAGAGGTCGCTTTTCTGGATGCGGAACGCCGCCTCGGCCTCGGTCAGCTGGATGTAGGTCCGCCACAGTTCCTCGTCGGTCCAGTCGGACACGTTGGAACGCAGCAGGTAGCAGCCCTCGCTCAGTTCGGACCAGGTGCGGCGGGCTTCGGCGCGGGTCCAGCTCAGCGTCGTGCCGCCGTCGTCGCGCGGCTCGATCTTCACGTCGAACAGCGCCGCCGCGCGGGTGTTCTTGCCCAGCAGCTTGCCGACGCGCTGGGCCACCTTCAACGGCTCGTGCTTGCGCTTCTCGCAGCCCGCCTTGATGAGCGCCAGCCCTTCCTCGATGCGTCGCTCGAACTTCTGGTGCATCGCCTGTTCCTTCAGGCGGCGGTCCTGGCTGCGGCACAGGATGTAAGTCTCTTCGCCGCCGTCGGGGTGCTTACAGAGCTTGACTTCCAACCCGTCGCGGATCGTGTTCCAACTCTTCGCCAGCAACTCCTGCTCGAACTTCTTCAGCATGCTCTTCGGCGTGCCGACGATGTAGCGCCGCCCGCCTTCCTTCAGGAACTCGATGTTCGCCTCCGACACCATGCCGCGGTCCATCACCCACACGCGGTCGGCCTTGCCGTAGCGCGACTCCATCGTCTCGACGATCTCGCGGACGGTCGTGACGTCGGCCTTGTTGCCGGCGAACACCTGGTAACCCAGCGGCATTCCGCAGCGCGACACCACCAGCCCGATGCAGACCTGCTTGCAGTCGGAACGCTGGTCGCGCGAGTGCCCGCGCTGAGCCAGCGGATTGGCGTTCGCCTGTCCCTCGAAGAACGTGCTGGTGACGTCGTACAACAACAGGTCGTAATCCAGGTCGAACAGCCGGCCGAGCCGTTCCTTGATCGACGTCTCCAACGCCTCCTTATGCGGCAGCAGCTGATCCAGGCCGCGATACAGCCGGTTGTCGTCGACCTTATCGACCGGCACGCCGAGCAGGTCCGGCAGCGCCGACTTACGATACCAGGTCTCGGCGATAGACAGCTCGCTCGACGGCTCGCAGAACCTCGCGACGACGAGGATCAGCGCGGTGAGCGACCACGGCACGTCCTCCTGGCCGCGCGGCATCACGCGCCGCAGGACGTCGTGCAGGCCCAGCCGGCGGACCAACTCCAACGCCAGCCACGGCCCGCCGTACGCCAGGCAGTTCTCGACGCGCACCTTCGACGGGTCGACCAGCACCGGCTTCGCCGCGCGCCGACCGTCCTCAGGCGCCGCGTCGTCGTTCGACCCCGCGCCCTCGATCATCGGCTCGAACAACGAACGCTGCCGTGCGCCGTCCGACGAGGAACAACCCGCCGCGCCATCCGCCGCGTCGGCCGCCGCCTTCACGCCCAGGCGGATCTCCTCGCCCAACTGCCCCAGATAGGCCACCACTCGCTGCCGCGGCCCCCGCTCGCCGCGATACGACTCGACCAGCGCCCAATAGGCGTGCCGCTTGCCGTCCTTCTTCCGATAGCAGGGCCGAATGAACATGCCGGCATCGTACGAGGCCGGAGGCGAAAGCCAAGAGGGAAGGTCTTCACTACAACGCGTTCCGAAGCCGATCCGCCCGCCCTCCGCCCATCGCCAAACGACTTGCGACCGTTCCGAGGCCGAAAAAAGTTCAGAATTCAGAACTTTTCACCATCGCTGGGGAAGTTGGGCTAGCGCGGAACGCCCCTCAGCGCAATGTTCGGCCGGGGCCGCTGGCGATCGAGCTGCGCGAAATTTCCTGCCAGTGCGTGATGTCGATCAGGTAGGGGCCGTGCGGCTGGTCGAAGCCGCCGTAGTCGCGGACGTATTTCTGCAACCGTCCGACTTTCTGATCGACCGACAGTTCGCCGGGATGGCTGCTTCCCGGAGGGCGGCCCCACACGATTCGCGATCCGCCCGCCGTCAGCAGTTCCAGGCCGACCTCATCGAGCGACGGCCGCAGCGCCCGCGATTTCGGCACGCGGATGCCCGCCAGACCGAACCGCCGCCACGCCGGTTCGCCCTCTTGCCGGCTTTCCAGCAACACCGCGGCCAGCCGTGCGGCGCCGATGACGTTCAAGTCTCCCCATTCGGTTCCGGCCGGCCCCTTGGGGCGTGAAGTCACATTCATGATCCGCGGAAACCGCACCGCTTCGGCCGGGGCGAGAT
>JAEUIF010000343.1 GCA_016795185.1 Planctomycetia bacterium
CCGCCGGGGCGGCCCAGAAACCCCCAACCCTGACTCGAATCCGTATCATCGTCCGTGGTGTTCATCGGGCGGCCGTGCGCTGTCCGGGAACCTGTCCACGGACGGTAGCCACCGATTGAGTTGAGAGATGAGCCATGAGCCAGCCGGTTGACGAACGCGATTTCTCCGAGGAACTGTTCGCGCACACGCGCATGTCGTTCTGGGACCACATCGAAGAACTGCGCGGCCACATGTGGAAGGCCATCTTCGGCTTCTGCTTCGCGATGGTCATCAGCCTGTTCTTCGGCAAGCCGGTGCTGGATTTCATCGCCGCGCCGGTGCAACGGGAACTGGAAAAGTTCTATGACCGCCGCGTCGAGAAGGTGATGGCGGAACTGGAAAAAGACCCGGACATGGCCACCAACAAGCCGACCCAGTTCATGCACCTGACCTTCACCAAGGATCAGATGGCGGCGATCGGGGCCGGCAAGCTGGAAGCGGCCGGCGCCCCCATGCCCTTCACGGCGGAGGAATGGGAGAAAGAAGCCAAGCGGCGCGGCGTGGACGCCACGCCGGTGCCGTCGGATGTGCGCATCATCTCGGAAACCGATCTCTTGAAGCTGTGGGTGCGCATCGAGAACCCGCAGAAGATGGCCGGCTTGCTGGCCGCCGCTCAGCGCGTGGTCGGCAAACGGCCGACGCTGGCCAGCTTCAGCATTACCGAAGCCTTCATCGTCTGGTTCAAGGTGTGCATGTACATCGGCGTCGTCCTGGGCAGCCCGTGGATCCTGTACCAGATGTGGTCCTTCGTCGGCGCGGGGCTGTATCCCAGCGAGAAAAAGTATGTCCACAAGTACCTGCCGTTGAGCCTCGGCCTGTTCCTGGGCGGCGTGGCGCTGTGTCAGTTTCTGGTCATCCCGACCGCCGTCTCCTACCTGCTGAATTTCAACGAATGGATCGGCATGGAACCGGAGTTGCGGCTCAGCGACTGGCTGCACTTCGCCCTGCTGTTCCCGCTGGTCTTCGGGCTGTCGTTCCAGACGCCGCTGGTCATGCTGGTGCTGTTCAAGCTGGGCATCATGGACGTGGAAGGCTACCGGAAGCACCGGCGCATGGCCTTCTTCCTGCTGGCCGTGCTGTCGATGCTGCTGGCCGCCGCGCCGGACGCCTTCAGCATGCTGTCGATGACCATTCCGCTCTGGATTCTCTACGAGCTGGGCATCGTCCTCTGCCTGTTGTCACCGCGCCCGGTTTACGAGGAAGAGGCCGAGGAAGGCGAAGCAATGGTGGGGGTGTAGACGCGGACAAAACCTGCCGGGGCTTGCGGACCGCTCCAGCCCACCGCCTGCGCGAACGTTCCCGCCGGCCGCGCGATTTGCTATCCTGATCGCATAGCGTTGCAATGCCGGTTGCTCTCTTTGGCGAGACCGTTCCATGCCTCTCGATGCCTACTCTCCGTGCCCGTGCGGCAGCGGCAAGAAGTTCAAGTGGTGCTGCCACGACGTGCATGTGCCGATCACCAAGGCGTACCAGCAGGACGAGGACGGCCAGCACGAGGTCGCCCTCAAGTTGATGGACGACCTGGCGGCGGCCCATCCCAACAACCCGGAAGTCTGGGGGCGCAAGGCCGACCTGCTCTGGCGCAACCAGAAGCCGGAGGAGGCGGAAGCGGCCTTGCAGAAGGCGTTCGACCTCAATCCGAACTACGCCTTCGGCCTGTTCCTGCAAGGGTTGTTCCGCCATGCCGAAGGCGAGCTGCGCGGCGCGCTGCTGCTGTTCCACAAGGCCGCCGACCTGATCGACCCGGAGGCGAAGGACTTGCTCGGCAGCGTCTGGACGCTGATCGCCGACAGCGAGATGAAGATGAACCGGCCGGTGGCCAGCCGGGCGGCGATGAAGCTCGCCGTGCGGTGCAATCCAGCCGATGAAGGACTGCGCAACGCCCTGGACGGCTACGACGACGAGCGCTCGCCGCTGCCGAAGTCCGCGCGGCGCGACTACGCCTTCGAGAAGCCCGCCGCCTCGCTGCCGGCGGAGCGCAAGGCGGCCTGGGACCAGGCGCTGGCGCGGGGCGCCTCGGGCAAGATGAGCGACGCCGCCAAGGCGTTCTGGGAGCTGACCGAGAGCGATCCGAACCACGCGCCGGCCTGGTACAACCTGGCGCTGCTCCGCGCCTGGCTGGGCGACAACCGTGGCGCGCTCGATGCCCTCGACCGTTACATCCACCTCGAAAGCGATGCCGGCAAGGCCGCCGCCGCCTGGGCATTGGGCGAAGCCTTGCGCTTCGGCCAGGGCATGGAAGAACAGGCCGACGTTCTGGAATACTCGTACCTCTACCAGATCGCCGACCCGCAGCGCGCCGCGCAGGCGGTGCAATACTGGCAAGAGCAACGCAAGCTCATCGTCTTCCCCGGCCGCGAGAACGAGCCGGTGTTGAACGCCCTGGTCCTGGAGCGCCCGACCGCGCTGACCGCCGAGCAGGCCGCCAGCCGACCGCCCCACCTGGGGGCGTACCTGCTGATTATCATGGACCGGCTACGCATCTGGCACACCGATCCGGAAGCGCTGGAGCGCGTCCGCACCGAACTGCTGGAGAAGTCCGCCGGGGGCCTGGCGCACGAGACGAAGGAAGTCAACACGCCGGGGTTCCGCGACGCCCTGTCCGCGTCGATGATCTTCCCGGTGGATGTGGCCGACCCCGCCCAGCGCAAGCAACTCGTGCAGCAGGAGAACGAACGCTACTTCGAGGAGAAATGGCTGCACCAGCCGCGCAAGTCGCTCAACGGCACGCCGCCCATCGATGCCGCCGGGCATCCGGTGCTGCGCAACAAGCTGGCTGGCATCGTCCAGTTCATGGAAGAATGCGCGGTGCCCAGCGGCACGCCTTACGACTTCGACCGACTGCGGCGCAAGCTGGGCCTGCTCGCGGGCGGTCCGGTCGCTGCCGCGACGCCAACCGCTTCGGAACCGGACATCGCCGGCATGGGCGTCCCCGAACTGGTGCAACTGCCGACCGCCACGCTGAGCGACGACCAGCTGGAGAAGGCGTATCAAAGCGCGCTGAAGCTGGACGCCCGCGACCTGGCCGGCCGCTTCGCCCTCGAACTCGTGGGCCGGCCGCCGCGGGCCGAGCGGCCCGACCGCTATCCCTGGTACGCCCATCTGGTCCAGCTGGCGCTGGCCGAAGGCAAACCGGATGCGGCCCTCGATTTCCTGAATGAAGGCGAGAAGGCCGATTGCGAGCAGAACGAAGGGCGGCGGCGCAACGACTACGAGTTGCGCCGCGGCCAACTGCACGCCAAGCGCGGCGAGTTCGACCAGGCGCAGGACGTCTTCGACCGGCTGATCGAGCGCGTGCCAGCGGAGCTGCGCTATCGCGGGACGGCCACGGAAGCGATGCTCACGGCGCGTCAGGGCGGTAAGGCGCTGCGCTTCGCGGAACCGGGGCTGGCACTGGCCCGCGAGAAGCAAGACCGCGATTCGGAGCAGTACTTCCTGGAATTGATCGACGCCGCCAAGCGGCAAGGATGAAAACCGCTTTGGCAAGCGCTATGGGCTTGGCCGGCACTTTTCTGGGCGAGCGGCGGGCGTAAGCCCGCTGTTGAAGCCGCCAGCGACCGGCACTACAAACAGCGGGCTTACGCCCGCCGC
>JAEUIF010000368.1 GCA_016795185.1 Planctomycetia bacterium
TGACCAAGGCGAACGCAAAGTTCACCTGGGTGGTCGGCGGCAAGGGCTACGAGTTCTGCTGCCCGCCCTGCGTGGACGAGTTCGTCCGCTTGGCCAAGGAAAGCCCGGACGAAGTTATGCTGCCGGGGGAGTACATCAAGAAGTAAACTCATCGATGAAGTACTTGGGCGAGCCGCCGGGTCCATCCCGGCGGCTGATTCGCTGCAACCACACGGCGGGGCACCCACGGCGGGGATAAACCCCGCCGCTCGCTTCAAACCAGGAATGCCACCATGAAGCATCGACTGGCGAGCTGGCGTTTGCATCCACGTTTCCCGCTGGCTGCCTGGTCCGCTGGCGGCGTGCTGTTGACGGCTGCCGTCACCTGGCTCTGGGCGCACGAAGGGCACGCGCCGTTGCCGACGCGCGGCGCGCAGGTAGATGTGGAGAAGGGCATCGTCGTCCTGAGCCGCGAAGCGCGAGACGCCCTCGACGTGCAGACGGCCTTCGTCGAGATGCAGGCCATCGAGGAGCGCGTGCCGGCTTACGCCTTGCTGACCGCACCCTGGCGGAAGGATGCCTTCGCCACCAGTCCGCTGCCCGGCCGGCTGAGCAAGATTCACGTGCAGCCAGGCCAGCTGGTCTCCGCCGGGCAGGTGCTGGCGGAGGTCGAAAGCCTGGAGCTGAAATCGCTGCAACTGGAACTCATCAACGCCGAGAACCAGGTGCAGCTGTCGACCAAAATCCTGAAGGAACTGGAGCAGGCGAGCGGGGCCGTGTCCGGCCTGCGCCTGCTGGAAGCCCAGGCCAAGCAGCGCCAGGACCGCAACGCGCTGGAAATCGCCCGCAACAAATGGCTCAACCTCGGACTGGCGGAAGCCGACCTGAAGCAACTGCTCCAGGACCGCAACCCGCAGGCGGTGGTGCGATTGCCCGTGCGCAGCCCGATTGCCGGCGTCATCACGCATGGCGACGCGGTGGTCGGCCAGGTGGTGGACCCTGCCGAGCACCTGATGGAGATCGTCGATTTGTCCACAGTCTGGGTGCAAATCGGCGTGCTGGAGCAGAACTTGCACCAGGTTGCCGTCGGTCAGTCGGTGGAACTCAGGCTGGCGGCCTACCCGCGCGAGACCATTCGCACGCGCGTCGACGTCAAGGGCCTCTGGCTCAACCCGCAAACGCATGTGGGCGTGGCCTGGGCCGAGTTGTCCAACCCTTCGGAGAGCGAGCCGCGCTTTCTGCCGGGAATGCATGGGCTGGCGCAGCTGGTGCTTGCCGCCCCGAAGAAAACGACGGTGATTCCGGAAGCCGCCCTGATGCGCGACGGCATCGACCGTTTCGTCCTGGTGGAAGGGGCGCAGACCAATGCCGGTTCGGAGTATCGGAAGCAGAACGTGGTCGTCGGCCGGCAAGTCGGCGGCCTGGTGGAAGTGCGCGGCGGCAACCTGTATCCCGGCGACCGCGTGGTGACGCGCGGCGCCTACGAACTGGCCGGCTTCTTCATCCAGGGCGTGCTGCGGCCCAGTCCGGAAGCGGCGAAGTCCATTGGCCTGCGCGTCGAGCCGGTGCAACCCACCGTGGTCGAAGACGTGCTGACCGTGGACGGCGCGGTTGAATCGCCGCCGGATCGCCGCACCTTCGTGTCGGCGCAACTGCCCGGCGTGCTGCAAGCGATTCACATCGAACGTGGGCAAACGGTGCGCGCCGGCGACATCGTCGGCGAGCTGGCCAGTCTGGAACTGCAAGACCTGCAACTCGACCTGCTGCGGGCGCACCTCGACGCCGAGGTGCAGGCCGAGACCCTCAAGCGCCTGCAAATGGCAGGCGAAGCGGTGCCGCGCCGGCAGCTCTGGGAAACGGAAAGCGCCCATAACGCGGCCGTCAACCGGCGCGAGAACCTGAAGCAACGACTGCAAGCGGTCGGCCTGTCGGCGCAGCAACTTGGCGACGTGCTGACCAAGAAACAGCCGGTGGCCACGCTGCCGCTGCGTGCCCCAATTGACGGCGCGATCGTTCATTTCGACAAGGCGCTGGGCCAGGCGGTCAAGGCCCAGGAGCCGCTCTTCGAGATTCACGACCTGTCGCGCGTCTGGGTGCAGGGCTGGCTCTCGGAACCGGAGGTGCCCCGCGTCCGCATCGGTCAGTCAGTGCGCGTCCGCCTGACGGCCGACCCCGGCTTCCTCGCGGAAGGCACGGTACTACGTAGCGGCCGGGTAGTCGGCGTGGAGAACCGCACGCTGGCGGTATGGGTGGAACTGAAGCAACCGCCGACGCAGCCCCTACAGCACAACATGCTGGCCCGGCTCTCGCTGGTGCTCGGTCAACCGCCGGCAGTCCTGGCCGTGCCACTCGGCGCGGTCGTCTGGGAAGGGGCGCGAGCCTTCGTTTTCATCCGCAAAACCGACGGTTCCTTCGAGCGCCGCGCGATCACCACGGGCCGCGCCGATGACCGTTCAATTGAAGTGAAGCAAGGATTGCAAGCAGGGGAGATGGTGGCCGTGCAGGGGACGGCGGAGTTGCAGACGGCCTACGCGGGGATTCGCTGAGTTCGGCGAGCGGCGGGGGGGGGGCCCC
>JAEUIF010000406.1 GCA_016795185.1 Planctomycetia bacterium
GGCCAGCCAGGCCCAGAAGGTTCCCGACCCGGTGGCCGTCGAAGGCCAGCCGCTCGGCGCGAACGTCAACCGGCTCTTGCAGGCGCTGGACTTCCTCGGCGCACCGCTGCCCAAGGAGAAGACCGAAGCACTGCAAGCCGCCATCAAGGAGCGCGACGCCAAGAAACTGCAACAGCTGCTCGATCCCCACGTGCTGACCGTGGTGAACATCAATCCAGAATCGCGCGTGAAAGCGGCGCGCGGCCCCGCCGTGCCGATCTTGCAGCAGCACGGCTACACGCCGCTGATCGTCAAGGTCGTCAACGATAGTACGGTCACGAAGTCGCTGCGCATCTCCAGCCCGCAAGCTGGCCCGATCTTTTCCGGCGGCCGGGCCGGCAACACCCCGCCCGACAAGGCCCGCTTCCTCGATGTGGAAATGTTCAACAAGCAGCCGCTCACGGAGAACCTGAGCGGGCTGAAAGCGGAATACGCCCTGGCCCTGATCTACAGCAGCGAGGCCGGCAAGCGCGAAGTCACCCTCGGCTTTGATGTCGGCCAGGGCAGCCAGGACCTCGGCTTCCGCGGCGAGGTGCCGATCCTCTTCGAGATCCGCCCCGCCATTCCGGTGAAGCTGTCGATCAAGGATTTTGACGGTGTGCCGACCGTGGGCCGCTTCACCTTCAAGGATAAAGCTGGCCATGTCTTCCCGGCGAAGGCGAAACGGCTCGCCCCGGACTTCTTCTTCCAGGACCAGATTTACCGGCCCGACGGTGGCACCGTGCTGCTGCCGCCTGGCGAATTCACCATGACCTACGGCCGCGGCCCGGAATACAAGCAGCTGGAAAAGAAGGTGACGGTGCCGGACAAGGGCGAAGCGACCATCAGCGTGCAACTCGAACGCTGGATCAACACGATGACCCACGGCTGGTACGGGGGCGATCACCACATCCACGCCGCCGGCTGCGCTCACTACACCAACCCGACCGAAGGCGTCTTCGCCCAGGACATGTTCCTGCACGTCAAGGGCGAGGGGCTGAACGTGGGCTGCAACCTGACCTGGGGGCCGTGCTTCGAGTTCCAGCGTCAGTTCAACGAGCCCGGGCCGCACAAGCTGAGCGAGCCGTTCACCGTTCTCAAGTACGACATCGAGGTCAGCGGTTTCGGCTCGCAGGCGCTGGGCCATGTCTGTCTGCTGAACCTGAAGGACCATACCTATCCCGGTTCGGACGGCACCAAGACCAAGGGCTGGCCGACCTGGACCACCCCGCTGATGCGCTGGGCCAAGAAGCAGGGCGCGGTCACCGGCTACGCGCACTCGGCCAGCGGACTGAACGTCAACCCGAAGGCGGCGGCCAAGCGCCTGCTCGCGGAACTGGACAAGAACACCGACGGCAAGCTGACCGAGGCGGAAGCCGGCGCGGGCCTGCTGCCGGAAAAGTTCGCGGCCATCGACGCCAACAAGGACGGCAGCTTGAACGAGGACGAACTGGCGGCCTCGCTGGGCCGGGTGGCGAACGTGCTGCCCAACCTGGCCATCCCGGAAATGAACGGCATCGGCGCCCAGGAAATCTGCGTGACCACGGCGCAGGGCCTGTGCGACTTCATCAGTGCCATGGACACCGCGCGCGTGCCGGAATGGAACTGCTGGTATCACCTCATGAACTGCGGTTTTCCGCTCAAGGTCAGCGGGGAGACGGACTTCCCCTGCATCAGCGGCAGCCGGGTGGGTGAAGGCCGGGTCTACGTGCAGCTGGGCAAGGTGGACCGCATCGACTACACCGCCTGGTGCGAGGGCTTGCGCGCCGGGCGTTCCTACGTCTCCGACGGCTACGCCCACGCGCTGGAGTTCACCGTCAACGGCAAAACGATGGGTGAGAACGCAGCGCTGGCCGCGCCGGGCAAGGTCGCGGTGAAAGCGAAAGTCGCGTTCGCGTCCGAAACGCCACTGGGCACGGCCAAGGGCGGCGTGGTGCCGACCGGGAAAACTCGATTGGTCGAGCTGATCGTCAACGGCCAGGTGGCGGCGACGAAGGAAGTGCCCGCCGACGACAAGACGCACGACCTGACCTTCGACGTGCCGATCGAGCGGTCGAGTTGGGTGGCATTGCGGCAGTTCCCGCAGTTGCACACCAACCCGGTGAACGTGCTGGTTGCCGACCGGCCAATCCGCGCCTCGCGCGGCAGCGCTCTCTGGTGCCTGGGGACCATCGAGCAACTCTGGCGGGTGCGCGGCCCCGGCATCGCCCCCGAAGAGCAGAAGGAGGCCGAAAAGACTTTCCGCCAGGCCATCGAAGTCTACCGCAAGCTGGCGCAGGAGGCGCCGGCGGGTAGCTGACCCCGGTTCGACGAGCGTCGGGACGCCGCGCCGAAATCGCGGCCCCGACGCTCGCTGTATTCTCTCAACCGATCAAGGACTTTCCCGCCGTGAACGCCCTCGCCTACTTCTCGCCGGATTATGCCACCGCGCGCCAGCGGTTCCTCCAGGCTGCAACGCAACTGGGTGGACAGCTGGCCGCACATCCAGTGGCCGGAACTGGCCCCACCGGAGAGCCGCTGACCATCGACATTTGCCAGCTTCCCGGTGAAAACACCGAACGGTTACTGTTGATTTCCAGCGGATTGCACGGCGTCGAGGGCTTTGTCGGCTCGGCGGTGCAGCTGGCGTTGCTCGAACGGTGGGCAAGCGAACGACGGCCGTTGCCGGTCTGTTGCGTGCTGCTGCACGGACTAAATCCCTTCGGGTTCGCCTGGCGGCGTCGCTTTGACGGCGAGAACATCGACCCCAATCGCAATTTCATGCTCCCCACGGAGCCATTTGCCGGCAGCCCGGAAAAGTACCCGCAACTGGACGGTTGGCTGAACCCCCAACGGCCACCAGCACGCTGGGAGTCGTTCACGTTGCAAGCGCTGACGGCCATCGCGCGTTACGGCAAGCCCGCGCTCCGGCAAGCCGTGGCGGCGGGGCAGTACGACTTTCCGAAGGGTTTGTTTTTCGGCGGCCAAGCGCCTTGCCAATCGAACCGGTTTCTGGCCGAACAGACCGAAAGGCTGCTCGGCGATTGTCGAGAAGTCGTCCATCTCGACTTCCACACGGGCCTGGGTGCGTGGGGTGCCTGTCAGTTGCTCCTCGACTATGTGCCGACCGACGATCAGCGGTTACGGTTGACCAAGTGGTTTGGCAGCGGCTCGTTCCAGGCCGGCGACGCGCACGATGCCGCGTACCGGGCGCGCGGCTCGTTGGGCCGCTGGTGCGTCGCCCGGCATGCGGCGCGCGACTACCTCTATGTATGCGTGGAGTTTGGCACCTACGGCCCCATTCGGGTGCTGGGCGGCTTGCGCGCCGAGAATCAGGTCCACCACTGGTGCCAGCCGAGCGATGCGGCCTGTGCATTCTGGAAGGCCCGGCTCACCGAACTATTCTGTCCGCGGTCGCCGGCCTGGCGTCAGCGGGTCATCCAGCACAGTCTGGACCTAGTCGATCGAGCCCTGCGGGGGCTGTGCGGAGGTTGAGGCAATCGTAACGCTCAGCGGGTAAACTTGCGGCGCTGAAAAGAGTTCCAGTTCGCGCCCCCTCACGTGCGCGGCGTCGCGCCCCACAGTCAGCGGCTTTCGCTATGATGCCAGGAACGAAAGCCGCTCTTCGACCGGGATGATTGCCATGAGCGATTCCTTTGCCCGCAGCACGCGCGGCGTGCGCGACGCCCGCGACTGGGGCCTGACCCGCCGCGCCTGGAGCAAGGCTTCGGGCTTCGACGACATCGACCTGACCAAGCCCATCGTCGGTATTGCCCAGACCTGGAGCGAGCTGAACCACTGCCATATTCACTTCCGGCAGCTGGCCGAGGCGGTCAAGCGCGGCGTCTGGCAGGCGGGCGGCTGGCCGCTGGAGTTTCCCACCATCTCGCTGGGCGAATTCCACATCAGTCCGACGACGATGCTCTACCGCAACCTGATGGCGCTGGACACGGAGGAGATGATCCGCGCCCAACCGCTCGACGGCGTCGTGCTGCTGGCGGGCTGCGACAAGAACCTGCCGGCGCAGCTCATGGGCGCTTCCTCCGCCGACAAGCCGGCCATCATGATGACTGGCGGCCCGATGCTCACTTCCAGCTGGAACGGCCAGCCGCTCGGCGCTTGCACCGATTGTCGGCGGCTGACCGAAGACCTGCGCGCCGGCCGCATCAGCCTGGAGCAGTACCAGGAAGTGGAGAACGCGCTGGGCCGCTCGGCCGGTCACTGCATGGTGATGGGCACCGCTTCGACGATGGCCTCGCTGGTCGAAGCGCTCGGCCTGGCGTTGCCCGGCACGGCGGCGATCCCCGGCCCCGATTCGCGGCGCTTGCGGCTCTGCGAGGCCGTCGGCCGACAGATCGTCGAGGCCATCAAGCAAGACTTGCGTCCCTCGCGCATCATGACGGAGAAATCGTTCGAGAACGCCATCCGGCTCATGCTCGCCCTGGGCGGTTCGACCAACGCCGTCGTGCATTTGCCCGCGATGGCCGGGCGATTAGGACTGTCGTTGCCACTCGCGAAGATCGACGAATTCAGCCGCACCACGCCGCTGCTGGCGAACATTCGGCCGTCGGGCAAGTTCCACATGGAAGAACTGTTCGAGGCGGGCGGCATCCCGGCCGTGCTCAAGGAACTGTCGCCGTTGCTGCACCTCGATTGCTTGACCGTGACGGGCAAGACGCTCGGCGAGAACATCGAGCACGCGAAGGTACTGCGCCGCGACGTGATTCGCCCACTGGCTGACCCGCTGGCCCCCGAGGGCGGCACGGCGGTGCTGTTCGGCAACCTCTGCCCGCGCGGCGCGGTCATCAAGCAATCGGCGGCGACGCCGAGCCTGCTGAAGCATCGCGGCCGGGCCGTGGTCTTCACGTCGCAGGAAGACCTCGAAGCGCGCATCGATCAACCCGACCTCGACGTGCGGCCCGATGATGTGCTGATCTTGCAAAACATCGGCCCGGTCGGGGCGCCGGGCATGCCGGAATGGGGCTCGATTGCGATGCCGAGGAAGTTGCTCGACGCCGGCGTCCGCGACATGGTGCGCATCTCCGACGCGCGCATGAGCGGCACGGCGGGCGGCACCGTCGTGCTTCACGTCTGCCCGGAAGCAGCCGTCGGCGGCCCATTGGCGCTGGTGCGTGACGGGGACATCATCGAACTGGACGTACCAAACCGCACGCTGAACGTCTTGCTGTCCGATGAAGAGTTGAGCCAGCGCCGCGCCGCCTGGCAAGCTCCGCCACCGAAGTACCGCCGTGGCTACGGCCGGCTGTACGTGGAGCACGTCCTGCAAGCCGACGAGGGCTGCGACTTCGATTTCTGCCGGGGCCAGGGCACCTGAACGCACGGCTGCGAGCAGACAATTCTCTTCATTCCGAGCTTTTGGTATCCTGCTGTTTGGCCCCGCTCCCTGGACTTCGCTGGAGGTTACCACCGCGATGGACTACATCGACCCGCATATTCACATGATTTCCCGCGTCACCGACGACTACCACCGCATGGCGCAGTGCGGCTGCGCCGCCATCAGCGAACCGGCGTTCTGGGCCGGCTTCGACCGCGGCAGCGTCGAGGGCTTTCGCGACTACTTCCGCCACTTGACCGAGGTCGAGCCGAAGCGGGCCGCGCAGTTCAACATCAAGCATTACTCCTGGCTGTGCATCAACGCCAAGGAAGCCGAGAACGTCTCGCTGTCGCGCGAGGTCATCGCCATGATCCCGGAGTTCCTGAACCGGCCCGGCGTGCTGGGCATCGGCGAGATTGGCCTGAACAAGAACACGAAGAACGAAGCGACGATCTTTCAGGAGCACGTCGATCTCGCCATGAAGACCGACGAACTGATCCTGATTCACACGCCGCACCTGGAAGACAAGTACATGGGCACCCGCATGATTATCGACATGCTCAAGGGCGATAGCCGGGTGAAACCCGAACGGGTGCTGATCGACCACGTGGAGGAGCATACCGTCCGCCACGCGCTCGATAACGGCTTCTGGTGCGCGATGACCCTGTACCCCACGACGAAATGCACGCCGGCACGAGCGGCGGACATCATCGAGATGGTCGGCACCGAGCGCATCATGGCCAACTCGGCGGGCGACTGGGGAAAGTCCGACCCGCTGGCGGTGCCCGAACTGATCCAGGAAATGAAGCGCCGCGGCCATCCCGAAGCATCGATCAAGAAGCTGGTCTACGACAATCCGCTCGCCTTCTGGCGACAGAGCCAGCGCTGGCAGGAATGGCCGACGGAGTCGGTCAAAGCGGAAGCCCCCGTGGCGAAGGGCAAGAAAGCGGTGGCCGTTTAGAGGCTACCGTTTAGCCGTGAGCCGAAGGCGAGCGCGAAAAACGTGAGGTAGCCGTGATGGACTTATCCGCAACCCTGGCTGCGATCAACAACCTGAGTATCGAAGACCGTATCCGTTTGGTGCAGGAGATCTGGGACGGCATCGACGCCGAGCAGGCAGCGCCGCCGTTGAGCGAACCTCAGCGGCGGGAACTTGAAAGGCGCTGCGCCGAACTGGACGCCAATCCCGAAATCGGCATCCCCTGGGAGCAGGTCAAGGCACGCACCCAGGAGCGGCTGCGGCCATGACTCTGCCGAGTATCTTTGGATCGGAGTACCATCATGTCCATCATCAGTCCACCGGCGGCGACACTGTCGCAACCGCCGCCGTATCCGATCTGGAAGTTCACGGTGAACGAATATCACCAACTCATACAACTGGGCGTGCTTTCCGAGGATGATCGGGTCGAATTGCTGGAAGGATGGCTCGTCCCCCAAATGCCACGCAACACCCAGCACGATGTAACCATCGACAAATCCCAGGACGCTCTCCGCAGCCAATTGCCGGCGGGTTGGCGCCTGCGCGTACAGTCAGCGATCACGACCAGCGACAGCGAACCAGAACCGGACTTTGCCGTCGTACCAGGCCCGCCGGAGCGCTACCTCGCTCATCACCCGTTTCCGCAAGACATTGGTATGCTCATCGAGGTGTCCGACACCTCGCTCGACCGCGACCGCAATCGCAAAGGCCCGTTGTATGCTGGCGCCAACATCCCGATTTACTGGATCATCAACCTGATCGAGGCGCAGGTGGAAGTGTACACGGACCCAACCGGGCCAGCCGCAGTACCCGGTTATCGGCAGCGCCAGGACTTCAAGCCGGGCGGCAGCGTACCGCTGGTGATCGGTGGGCAGGTGGTAGGCCAGGTGGCAGTCAGCGACTTGCTGCCTTGAGACGTATCCAGACGGAACGATGTCGCGCATGTACTTCCTCGCACTCGAAACCTCCTGCGACGAAACCGCCGCCGCGGTCTTCACCGAGGAACCGACCATTCTCGCCAACGTGGTGGCTTCGCAGATCGACATCCACCGGCGCTTCGGCGGCGTGGTCCCCGAGGTGGCGGCGCGCGCGCATCAGCAACGTCTGTTGCCGGTGCTGGATGAAGCCCTGGCACGGGCCAACGTTCGTTTGCCCGAGATTGGCTGCATCGCCGTGCATAACACGCCAGGGCTCGTGGGGGCGCTGCTGGTCGGCGTCAGCGCTGCCAAGATGCTGGCCGTGGCGCTGGAAGTGCCGTTGATCGCCGTCAATCATATCGAGTCGCATATCTACGCGGCGCGGCTGGCGGCGGGGCGCGATATCTTCCCGTGCATCGGCCTGGTGGTCAGCGGTGGGCATACGGTGCTGTTCCACTGCAAGGACGCGCTCGACTTCGAGTGGCTCGGCGGCACCCTCGACGATGCGGCGGGCGAGGCGTTCGACAAGGTGGCCAGCATCCTGGGTCTCGGCTTCCCTGGTGGCCCGGCCGTCGAGCGAGCAGCCGCGCGGGGCAATCCGAAGGCGTTCGCCTTTCCGCGTTCGTTCATCCACGAGGACCGCCTGGAATTCAGCTTCAGCGGTCTGAAGACCGCGGTGCTGTACGCGGTCCACGGCCAGGACCTGAGCAAGATCGGACAACCGGCGCGCGACCTGTCGGCCGAGCGCCGCGCCGACCTGGCGGCGAGCTTTCAACAAGCAGCCGTGGACGTGCTGACCGCGAAGTGCCGGCAGGCGCTGCGTCGCACCGGCCTGAAGCGGCTGGCCGTCGGCGGCGGGGTGGCGGCGAACCAGGCATTGCGTGGTGCGCTCGAACGCATGGCGGCCCAGGAGAGCGCTGAACTGTTCATCCCGCCGCTGCAACTCTGTACCGATAACGCCGCGATGGCTGCCCAGGCCGTGGAGAAGTGGCGACGGCAAGAATTCTCGCCGCTCGATCTCGATGCCGTGCCCGCTTACCAGAGCGGCACGGCGATGGGCAAGCGCAGCCGGCCGCGCTGAGAGCTTGTCCAGACTTCGCGAACTCCGCGGACCTCCCTCATCAGGAAGAATTGATTCGCTTCGCACTCCCTGGCATCATGCCCCGCCACGGAATGGTTGCCCGGTGCGGAGGGTGAGGCGCATGGCCACGGCTCGATCGGTCTCTGACTGGCTGCGTGTCCTCTGGTCGGATGTGCTCTTCCCCGGTCGCAGTGAGTTGTCTACGCGGCCACGGTGGCCCGCGGTTCTCTGTTTGCTGATCCTGCCCAGCTTGCTGCTCTATCCCAGCCTGGGCTTTCACCTGTTCGAGCCGGATGAAGGGCGCTACGCGCAGATTCCACGCGAGATGCTCGATCGCGATGAGTGGATCGTTCCCTACTTGCAAGGCGAACCATACCTCGACAAGCCACCCATGCTCTACTGGCTGGTGATGCTCAGTTATCGCGTGCTGGGGGTCGCGGACTGGTCGGCCCGGCTGCCTCCCGCGCTGGCCGTGCATGGCTGCATCTTGCTGACGTACTTTCTGGGCCGACGGAGCCTCGGTGAGCGGTCGGCTTTCTGGGGAGCGCTCCTGCTGTCGCTCGCGCCTGGCTTTCTGAGCGTTGGCCGCTTGCTGGTGCTCGATGGGCTACTGGCGTTCTGCGTCGCGCTGGCGATCTTCGCCGCGCTGGAGGCCCTGCGGGGCGACCGGCTCCAGCGGAGCTGGTGGTTGCTGTCAGCCATCGCCACCGGATTCGGAGTGTTGACCAAGGGCCCCATTTCCTTGATCCTGCTGGTGCCGCCACTGTTAGCCTACGGTTGGCTCAGTCAGCGCCTGTGCCGGGTTGGTTGGTGGGCTGTGCTGGGGTTTCTGGCCGTCGTGCTGGCCATTGCGCTGCCCTGGTATGTCGCCATCTGCTGCCGGGTACCTGAGTTCGCCAGCGAGTTCTTCTGGAAGCACAATATCCAGCGCTTCGTGCAGCCCTTCGACCACCTCGAACCGCTCTGGTATTATCTGCCCATCGTGCTGTTCGGGTTGCTGCCCGGTTCGCTGCTGGTCGTTCACTGGGTGCGCTTTCTGCTGTCGTCCCAGGCGGAATACTCGTCGCGACGAACTTCCGAACTGGGCTTCATGCTCCTGGCCGGCGGCTGGTGCGTGCTCTTCTTCTCGGCATCCGGCTGCAAATTGCCGACCTATGTGCTGCCGGCTTTCCCCTTCCTGGCGCTGGGACTGGGGCACTACCTCGCAGTATCCGATTGGCAGCGTTCGCGCTGGCTGCACGCGACGCTCGCGGCCAGCTTTTTGCTGCTCTTCGCCGGACACCAGTTCGCTTTGCCGTGGTACGCGGAATTCCGCTCGCCGTTCAGCCGGCCGGATACGGTAGCGCAATACTGCGATGATGAGGTGCCGGTGGTTTGCTATCCGCGGCCGTGCGACTCGGTGGCCTTCTACGTCGGCCGTTCGGACTTTCTGAACTTCCGCAGCAAGGAAACGCCTGCACTGCTGGAGTTTCTGCAAAAGCAGCCGCGAACCGTGGTGCTCTTCACCCACCGGCATTCGATGCACGGGTTGCGCCAGGTGCTGCCGCCGGGCCAACTGGTGATGACCGACGAGACGCCGCTCTACGATTCCGCCCGCGCGGGCCTGGACGGCTGGAAGTACCTCTGGAGCAAGAGCCCGCTCGGCGATGGCAGCCGGGACAACAAGCAGGGGCTGTGCTACATGGCAGTGATCCGCCGGCAGTGAACTCAGAAATCGAGGGTAAATACGCTGCCGGGGCCGTCCACGTGCAGGTTGCAGGCGCGGATGACATCCATGCCGAGGATGACAGCGAACGGCAGTCCGGCGGGCATTTCCATTACTACCAGCGACGGTTGAGAGAACCAGAGCAGATTTACGTTCCGCGAATCGAAAACATGCAGACTGACCTCGTAGAGATCAATTGGCATCGAGCCGGCAAATGACTGCGTTGAAGTGGATTGTAAGGGTGCAAGGCGTAGTCGCTGAAGGATCGACACAGACACGGCCGAAATGTCGCTGCCGGTATCGACCAGTCCCTCTCCCACGGTCGGCACAGGACCGGCGCCGACTGCCCTCAAGGGCAACAGCGACACTTCCTTCAAATTGATGGCAACGTCAACGACCAATCCCACACGGGCAATCGGGAATGTCAGGCGCGCCATTGGCGATGATACCCCCCACCCCGCAGGATCGGTTCGCGTTCCAGGACTTGGTGCAGCAACACGGGTTTTCCGGCGAATCGTTCGTTGTAGATTCGATAGGCTGCCGGGTAGGTGTCATAGACGCCAACGACCTCTTCGCGGACAATTAACACCCAGCGGCCCTCGTGACCTTCGGCCAGCAGCCGAGCCACCTGCGTTAGGTAGTAGTTCCATTCCGTGGCGAGCTGGCTTCTGGCGTCAGCCCTCGCTAACTTCGTCCAGTGAATGGTCGGCGGTTCGGGCAAGGGGCGCGGCGGCGGTGGGTTCCGCAGGAGCCACTGCCGTTCCTGTTCCTGTAGCAATTTCGCAACATCCAGTGACGTTTCGTTCATGTGCGATCCTCCTGGGCCGCCAGTATACCGTTTCGAGCCCACGCGCCGCAGCGCCGGGTTCCTGCTCGGCCGCTGGTCTTTGGCTGACACTGGACCGCCGTGTACAATAGGGATATGTCTCCTGCGGAGGCCGACTATGACGACCGGTACCTGGCTGGCGTCCTGCTGTTCAATCGCCATGACTTCTTCGAGGCGCATGAAGTCTGGGAAAGCCTGTGGCTGGATCGCGGTGGGCCGGAGAAGCGCTTCGTGCAGGGGTTGATCCAGGCGGCGGTGGGGCTGACGCATTTCGTCAACGGCAACCTGCGTGGGGCGCGCAAGCTCTATCAATCCAGCCGGGCGTACATGGAACCTTACGGCGACCATTACCTCGGGTTGGACAACGCCGCCTTCTGGCGCGACATGGAGCAGTGCTTCGCGCCGCTGCTGGCAGTGGAAACGCCCGACCGCTCGCTAGAATTGGATGTCGCCCGCGTGCCGGCCATCGAGTTGCAGCCGCCCCCGGCGCGCTGGCCCGACCCGGCGGACTACCTGGAAACCGAAGAGTGATCCGCGCGCGGCGCGGCGGACTTCGCGGACGGCGCATCATGAAAGAAGACGGCACTTCCCTGGAGCATTTCAGCGGCACCGTGCGGCTATTCCCGCTGCCCAACGTCGTGCTGTTTCCGCAGGTCGTGCAGCCGCTGCACATCTTCGAGCCGCGCTACCGTCAGATGACGGTGGATGCCCTGGCCGACGACCGCCTGATCGCGCCCGTCTTGCTGCGGCCTGGTTGGGACGCGGACTACGAAGGGCAACCGGCGGTGCAGCCCGTGCTGTGCGTCGGCCGGATCGTCGCCGAGCAGCGTATGCCGGATGGGCGGTTCAATCTATTGCTGCGCGGCGTGAGCCGGGCGCGCATCGTCGAGGAGTTGCCGAGCGACAAGCTTTACCGCAGCGCCCGCGTCGAGTTGACGGCTGAAGGACCGACACCGACTCCCGACCGCGTGCGCTGGCTGCGCGAACGGATCGGCACGGCGGTGCAGCCCTGGTTCCCCGACGACGGCCCAGCGCTGCGACAACTCGAAAAGCTGGTTCAGAACCCCGAACTGCCCCTGGGTGTGCTCTGCGACCTGCTCGGTTTCGCCGCGCCGTTGCTGATCGAAGCGAAGCAGCAGTTGCTCGAAACCACGGATATTGAGGAACGGGCGCAACTGCTCCTCCAGTTTCTTCAAGTGAACCAGCCGCCGACAGCAGGGCAGCAGCCCGCCAAGAAGCAGAAGTTCCCGCCGGATTTCAGCTGCAATTGAGAGTTGTTTCCCAGGCCGCTGGCGGCTTCACGCGCTGGGCCGGGCGCAGAGGACCAGGGCGATGTGGACGTCTCGCGGCGAGGAACTGACCGGCCACCCAGGGCTGCGTCGCACCGTCGAGCGCGACGGACAGCCCGCTGCCTTCGCGGACGTGATACACGCCTGGCGGCACGATGCCGACTTCCGATGGCAGTTCAATGGGTGGCTGGCGGAGGTTCCGTTCTCCGCCTATCGCTGGGAAACGCCGCCAGCTACTGCCACCACGACGGCTCGGCCGTTCGAGTTCGTCGTGCTCGACAGTCCTGGACTTGCACGCCAGCCGGAACCGGAAGCGTTTGCCGAACAGTTCCGCGCGGCACCGGGCGTAGATGTCATCCAGTTTGCCAACCTGGGTGGTGACGCGATCCTCATCGTCCCGTGTCCGCAGGCAGCACCGTCGGCGTATGGCCACCTCGCTGCGTTTGTTCGGGAAGCGCCGGAAGCGCAACGGCACGCACTCTGGCAGCGTGTGGGCGCAGCGCTGGCCCGCCGGGTGGGCGAACGGCCGGTCTGGCTCAGTACCGCCGGCGCGGGCGTCTCCTGGCTGCATGTGCGCCTCGACGACCGGCCTAAGTATTACGGCTATCGGCCGTATCGCTAGAGCGTTTCGCAATGGGATGTAGCACCGGGCGCCACGGTCCGCACAGCGGACCCTACAAAAATCCCGTAGGGTCCGCTGTGCGGACCGCTACAGCCGGTCGCAAAATGCTCTAGCCTGTCCCTCGGAGGCCCTCCCGTTGACGAGGCTTGCCTGGCAACGATAGAATTGCGGTGTTGGCAGGACCCGAAACCATGCGCGGCCGATTCCCCAACATCCTGGCTCTGATCGCGGCGACAGCCCTGCTGTTGCAGCCGCTGGCCTGCGCTTGCATCTGGCTCCATGCCGATGAAGTGTCCAGTCAGATGCAGGCTCAGACCGGAGAACCTGCTTGTCCGCACTGCGGCGGGGCCTTCCAGCCGTCGAACCAGGAAACAGCTGCGCCACACTCCGATCATGGTCCGGCCAAGCCGTGCCCGTGCTGCACCGCCCAGCATCCGCACGTCGAAGTCGTGCTGGCCGCCAAGGTGAAGCCTCTGGCAGACCAGGTTGCCGCTGGGTTCCAGGTGCCGCCGCTCACCGTGGCTCATCTGCCAACCGTTGACTCTACGAGCGCGTTCCTTTCGCACACGCCATCCGCCTGGCCAGCACCGTGCGCCCTGCGTGCGCTGCTGTGCTGCTGGCTCATTTAGCACGCCACGACCTTTTCTCCACCGACGCGACTCGAAACGTTCAGCGCATGCGCTGCGGCTCGAGGATGCCGTCCCTCGCGGTAAATCTTGAAGTCAATCCACTCGAAATTCCTTGCCGCACTGGCGAAGTCGCAAGCGGCATGAAGATTCAGGAGAATAGCCATGTTCCATAAGCACACATTCTGGCTTCTGTCCTTCGCCCTCGTCGCCGCGATGGCGATTGGTTGCGGTTCGGGCAACCGTGAAGCTCCGCAAGCCGCGAGGGTCGAGCCACCGGTGGCCAAGCCTGCACCGCAGGCCGGCAAGGACGAAGTCCACGCCCACAAGCCCGGCGCGCACGGCGGCATCATCGTGGAAATCGGCACCGACAACTATCACGCGGAAGCCGTCTTCGAGAAGGGCGGCCTGCTGCGGCTTTACACGCTGGGCAAGGACGAAGCCCGCGTGCTCGAGGTCGAAACGCAGACGCTGACCGCCTACGTTAAGGAAGAAGGCGACGCCGAGGCAGTCGCCATCGAATTGAAATCCGAACCGCAAGCCGGCGACCGAGCGGGCAACACCTCACAGTTCGTCGGCCGACTGCCGGTGGAGTTCGCCGGTAAGAACGTCGAGGTCACGGTGCCACGCATCACCATCGGCGGCGACCGCTTCCGCTTCGGTTTTCGCTCGGCGACGGCTCCCCATGCGAGCGACATGCCGCCCGCCGCAGCCGACGCCGATGAACTGTACCTGAAGCCCGGCGGCCGTTACACGGCGGCGGACATCGCAGCCAACGGAAAAACCTCGGCGGCGGCGAAGTTCAAGGGCGTGCGCTCGAACCACAACCTGAAGCCCCAGCCCGGCGACAAGGTCTGCCCGGTGACCATGACCAAG
>JAEUIF010000433.1 GCA_016795185.1 Planctomycetia bacterium
GGGGGCCTGCACGACGGCCAGACCGGCCACCGCGCCCGCTGCCAGCCACGACCGTGCCGCACCGGGATGCGCGCCTTGCCGCCAGCGCAATACCTGAGCGAGCCCCACGCCCGCGCCCACCCAGGCCGCCGCCGCCCACGAGTGGACGTAGCGGCTCTTGCGATTGGGATGGTTGAAGGTCAGGGCCGCGCCGCACAGCAGCAACCACAGGACGACCGCGCCGCCGCGCGGCAACCGGCGGCAGGCAATGGCGGCCAGGACCAGCAGGCACGCCGCCAGCGCGCACAGCAGGGCGTGCTGGTGATAGTCGAGCAGCAAGCGCGTCAGGTAGAACTTGGTACCGTGCAGCAGTCCTTCGTTGGTGCTAGCGTTCGCCGGACTGAGGAACCAGAGGAAATAGCCCAGCCGTTGTGGCAGCAGCAGCCAGACGGCGACCGGCACGCCCAACCAGTAGACCAACTGGCAAAACGGTTGACCCTGCGCTGCCAGCCAGTCCCGGCCGCCGCGCCACCACCAGGCGAATACCTTCCCGAGCAGCAGCACATAGGCGACGGTCAAAGGATTGTGATAAGAACGGATCGAAACCGCCTTGCCGCCAATCTGCAAAGCCACGCCTCCGGTAGCCATGACCCAGCCGACCAGTGCTAGCGCGAGGAGCAAGGCGTAAGTCAACGGGCTGCGCAGCTGACTGCGAATCCAATCTCGCCAGGCGATAGCCGTCACGGTGTCCCAGAGCCAGCGGCGATTTTCGGCACGCATCAACTCCGTCGCCGCCAGCGCGGCCAGCACGATCATCCAGTAGTTGAACTTCTCGAAGAACAGAGCGGTCAGGCAGAGTGCCAGCGTCCGCACCCCGCCGGGCGTTGGCTGCTGCACGGCGCGCAAATAGCAGTAGACCACCATGAGGGTCAGGCAGGCGCCCAGGCTTTCCAGCATGGTGTCGGTGGCGAAGGCCCGATGCGCGGGGCTAGCGATGATGAAGGTGGCGGCCAGCAAGCCAGCCCAGTTGCCGTAGGCGCCGGCGGCGCGCCGCGCCGCCAGGAAGCCGAAGGCCACGGTGCCGGCCCACGCGATCAGGCTTGGCAGCACTGCCAATCGCTGATCGGGACCGCCGACGGCCAGCACCAGGCCGACGAGGATACCGTGCAGCGGCGGCCAAACCTTGGCGTCTTCGAGGTCCACGAGCAAACGCACGAAATCCAGGCTGCGCAGGTCGAGCGCGACGTTCAGACCGAGCAAATAGTGGACGTTGCGGTCGTGCAGCAACGACCACCAGAGATGATCGGGATTGCTCAGGAATTGCGCGTAGGCCAGGCCGGCTGCGACCACGGCGGCCAGCACCACGCAGGCCAGCGCGAGGCGGTCGCCGGCACTCGATGGTGGTGATTCGGTCGGTAGGGCATCAGCGCTCATGGCGACTCCTGGAAGGCGGGCGGTTCGTCGCGACGCATCGGAGCCGGTACGAAACGGGGACGGGACTCATTGCCGGAACGGCCCGCAGGGTGCTGCGCACCACGAGTCCCGTCCCCGTTTCGTACCGGCTCTCAGGCCGCCGCGCGGCGCCAGGCGATGAGCCGCGGGGCCTTTTTCTTGGAGTGGTAGAACACGGCCGCCACCAGGATCAGCATCATCGAGATGACGTTCAAGGCGCCCATGCCCAGCCAGGCGGCGTTGAACGGGTAGATGCCGACGATGATGCCATAGGCGACCAGGGTCAGGACCGCGAGCAGGCCCATCATGCCGCGTAGCACGGCATTGTCGTCGGGGTTGCCGGTGATCAGCGCGCACATGACGCCCAGGGGAATCAGCTTCACGCCGAGCACGCGGAAGGTGGCCTGGAACAGCGTGTTAGCGGCCTCGGCGTCCGTGCCGCCGTAGAGGCCGATCAGCGGCGCGGGCGCGAGCAGGCAGAACAGGCCCAATACCGTGAGATAGATCGCGTTGATGCCGAAAACGATCTGCGTGTAGCGCCGCATGCGCTGGCCTCCTTCGGGTCGATCCGGACGAGGGTGCGATTAGCACAGCCGCCGTGCCGGGTCAAGGCGGCGCGGCCGGGGTTACTTGCTTGCGGCTGCCCGCGTCAGGGGCTATAGTCGTTGTGATCCGCCCTCTCCTACCCCGCTTGCCGAAAGGTCGCACCATGAGTCGCATGAACCGCCGCCATTTCCTGAAAAGCACGCTGGCCACGGCCGCTACCATTACGATCGCCGGCACCAAGTCGTCCGGCAAAGTGCTGGGCGCGAATGACGCCATCCGCATCGGCGTCGCCGGCCTGAACGGCCGGGGCAGCGCCCACGTCGGGGCGTACGCCAACATGCCGGGCGTGCAGATCACCTACCTGATTGACCCCGACAGCCGTACCTACGCCAAGCACCTGAAGACCATCGGCGCGAAGGACGGCAACGCCGCTCCGCAAACTGTGCAGGACGTGCGCAAGGCGCTCCAGGACAAGAACCTCGACGCCATCTCGATTGCGACTCCCAACCACTGGCACGCGCTGATGACCATCTGGGGCTGCCAGGCCGGCAAGGATGTGTACGTCGAGAAGCCGTCGAGCCATAACGTTCACGAAGGCCGCGTCGCCGTGGAGGCGGCCCGCAAGTACAACCGCATCGTGCAGCATGGCACCCAGAGCCGCAGCGGCACCGAAGGCGCCCGTATCGCTGAGATCGCCAAGTCCGGCAAGCTGGGCAAGCTGCTCGTCTCGCGCGCTCTGTGCTACAAGACGCGCAACAGCATCGGTGTGAAGCCAAACTCCGACGCGCCGAAGGAAATCGACTTCAGCCTCTGGCTCGGGCCGGCGGTCGAACGTCCGTTCCACGGCAATCTGGTCCATTACAACTGGCACTGGTTCTGGGATTTCGGCAACGGCGACATCGGCAACCAGGGCGTGCATGAAATGGACAAGGCCCGCTGGGCCATCCCCGGCGCAACGCTGCCGAAGTCGGTCGTCAGCCTGGGTGGGCGCTTCGGCTACGAGGACCAGGGCGAAACGCCCAACTCGCAGATCGCGGTCATGGACTTCGGCGAGACGCAACTGATCTTCGAGGTGCGCGGCCTGAAGACCACGGACTACCTGGGTCAGAAAGTCGGCAACTCGTACCACTTCGAGGAAGGCACGATCGCGGGCGGTAAGTTCTTCCCCAAGGGCAAGGACCAGGCCGAACCGCTGCCGGCGATTCCGAGCAACATCAAGCGCGGCCCGGTGGCCGAAGGCGGCGGTGAGACGCACTTCCGCAACTTCATCGCCGCCGTGCGCAGCCGCAAGATCGAAGACCTGAACGCCGACATTCTCGAAGGGCACTATTCCAGCGCGCTGTGTCACCTGGCGAACATCTCGTATCGCCTCGGCGAGCAAGTGCCGTTCAACCCGCAGACCAAGGCTTTTGGCGACAACAAGGCCGTTTACGAAACCCTGGGCCGGCTGGAAGAGCATCTGGCCAAGGACAACGGGCTGAAGCTGGACGGGCAGAAATACCGGCTCGGCAAGAAGCTGGTGCTTGATCCGTCGGCCGAGACGTTCGTCAACGACGCCGAGGCCAACAAGTTGCTGACGCGGGAATACCGCAAGGGCTTTGAAGTGCCTGTGAAAGTGAGCTGAACCCGGCCACGCCCTTCCTCGCCCGACCGGGCGAGGAAGGGCCGCCGTTCACGTCGTACCGTGCCATGAACCCGCCCGAGTACAACATCACGGGCCTCGACTATGCCCAGCGCTCGCACTTCCGCTATGCCGGCCCACTGATCGACGTCCATTCGCACATCACCACTACTGAACTCAACGAATCGACGAGCGGCTTTCCTGGCGGCGCGGGCCGGGCCGGCAGTCTGGCACAGGCCGAAACCCAGCTCGCTGTGGCACGGACGTTCGGCATCGCGCGCACGTATACGATGTGCCCGCCGCAGGACATTCCGCCCCTGCGCGAGCGCTTCGGCTCGCTGCTGGGCTTCAACGGCCCGGTCCACAAGGAACCGGACGAGCCGAATGATGTGGCGTATCGGGTGCTCGACCAGTTTCTGGAACAGGGAGTGGAGATCATCAAGTTCTGGGGCCCGCCGCGCATGAGCGCTGCGGGGCAGCCGGTCGATGCGCCCTGGCGGCTCGAAGTGGTGCGGCGCGCGCGGATGGCGGGCGTCAAGGTCTTCATGCTGCACGTCAGCGACCCGGACGCCTGGTTCGAGACGGCCTACACGGACATCCTTCGCTACGGCACCAAGCAAGAGCACTACTACGGTCTGCACCTGCTGCTGCGCATGTTCCCCGATGTACACTGGATCGGCGCGCACCTGGCCGGCGATCCCGAACACCCCGAACACCTCGAAGAGTTGCTGGAGCTATACCCCAATCTGTACTTCGACACCAGCGCCACGAAATGGCAGGTGCGCGAGGTCTCCCGCCAGCGCGACGCCATCCGCCGCCTGGTGTGCAAGCACCCGACGCGCTTCCTGTTCGGCGTGGACCTGCTGACCCGTCACACGCAAGTGCGGGAACATTACATCAGCCGCTACTGGTGCCAGCGGACGCTCTGGGAAAGCGACTGGGACGGACACAGCCCGATCGCAGACGGCGACTATCGGCCGAAGCCGGGCGAACCGCCGCAGGTGCAGTTGCGCGGGTTAGGGCTGCCCGAAGAGGTGTTGTGGCAGGTGTATCACGACAACGTTCTCCGTTTGTTCACTCGCCGGAGACCGTAGTATGGAGGAAACCTTTTCTGAACTACGCGATTTCATCGCGATGCGGGTACGAAAAGGGTTTGAGTCGATGCACGAGATAGTCGAGCACGCGCTTGACTGGGCGAGCGACAGGTACGAGCGGGACGACTTGCTTCCCAAGGTCAAGCGGCTCACGGTCGGGGCGCTGGCGGAACATCAAGCCGAGCAAGCCGGGTGGGGGCCGTCGACGGATTGTGACCGGCTGGATGAGGCGTTTGCAGCCCTCAACCGCCAAGGCATCGTCGCCCGACAGGACTTCAGTTGCTGCAATACCTGCGGGTTCGCTGAGATTTGGGACGAAGTGGAGGCAGAGGAGAAGATTCGACCTGTAACTGGGTATGTCTTCTACCACTTGCAAGGTACCGAACGAGCCATCGAAACTGGGCAGTTGCTAATGGCTTACGGGTGCATTGAGGAAGGCCCAGAGTCGCTAAACCGTGTCGCCAGTGCCGTCGTCGCTGAGTTGCAGCGCGTTGGCCTGAAAGCCTCTTGGGGCGGCACGGACAGGCATCCGGTCATTGTCGAGGGCATTATATGGCGTCGCCGTCGGCAAAAAAATCCCACCAAACCACAGCGCTCTGACTGATGCTGGTGGAGACCATTCAATAAAGCCGAAGAGTCCCTCAGCCCGTTCAT
>JAEUIF010000498.1 GCA_016795185.1 Planctomycetia bacterium
GCCCTCGGGCCGCGCGGCAGCGTGGCGGACCGGGACCCTGCGCAGCTGCGTGCGGCCGGGCGGCGCCAGCGTGTCCGGGGCCTGGGAGGGGTGGAATGACCGACGTACTTCAGGCAGCCACTCCCTGGACGTCACACTAGATCGCCCAGACGGCGGCCAGTGCCCGGAACAGCAACAGCACCACCAGGGCGTCGGCTGTCAGCCACGCCAGCACGCGCAGACTGCGAAGGTAGAAGGGAAAGCGAAAGACGCTACTGGACCACATGCCCGGCGGCGGCTGCCGCTCCTCGTCTTCCTCTTTCTCGCACGGTTTCTCATCCTCCACGACTTCCACGGCGGTCTCCGGCTCGTCGTCCTGGACGCCGTAGGTTTCGTCTCGGCCGAAGGCTGGAGCCGCGGTTTCGTCCGCACCGGACTGGGACCGCGCCAGAGCCCTGGCCGCCTCAGCGATGGGTAACGGTCGGGACTCATCATCCGGTAGTGGACGCTGCCGCCGACGGCGACGCGGATTGATGATCGCCGCCAACCGGCCCAGCAACCGGCCATACCACAAGATGCCTGCGGCGAGCATGAGCGCCGTCAATGGCAGCGCGAGCAGCCACGACCACCACTGCACCAGTGGCGACAGCCAGGCCAGGCGGCCGGCATTGATGCCGTCCTGCACTTCCCGCCAGCCAATCAGCGTGAAGTAGGCCAGCGAGGTGACAGTCGCTAGCAGCAGGGCGGTCAGGATGTAAAAGCTCAGCACCGCCAGCGGGTGCCGGAGCAACCGCCAGAGCACGTCGAAGCGGAAGATGACCAGGACCGATTCGGAACCGAAGGAGGAAAACAGGCAGACAGGGAACGTCAGCCAGAGAAAGCCGACGGCCAGTGGCAGGAAAGGCGCGTCGAGGTAGCCGTTGCGGTGCAGCAGCCCGAGCGGCACAAGCCAGATGGCGGTGAGCCAGAGCAGATAGACGACTTTCCAACACCAGTCGAGCAGCGATTCCTCGGGATACTCGACTGCGTCGCCGCCCGCCGCGGTCTGCTCGACCGTCACCAGGAAACAATGCGCGGCATAGGCGGCCACCCACAGGCCCACGATGGCGTTCAGTGCCAGGGTGAACATCATCACCAGGACGGCAGCCATTCCCCCTGCCATGCGTGGACTCCCGGCGTGGAGTGAACCGAGTCTTTAGCGAGCCGCCGGGTTTATCCCGGCGGCACGGCGAGTCGCCGCACAACGATGCAAAGACGGCACACCACCGGCGCGACTACGGCGGGGATAAACCCCGCCGCTCGCTATCGATGCACCACGACTAACGTGCCTGTCCCACCGTCAGCCGCTCTTGCTGTTCCTGCTCCTCGGCCAGTTTGCGGATGTCCTGCGTGATGCGCATCGAGCAGAACTTCGGGCCACACATCGAGCAGAACTTCGCCGACTTGAACACCTCTTGCGGCAACGTCTCGTCGTGCATCGCCCGCGCGGTCTCCGGATCGAGCGACAGCTCGAACTGCTTGTTCCAGTCGAACTCGAAACGGGCCTTGCTCAAGGCGTCGTCGCGCACGCGGGCATTCTTTCGGCCACGAGCGATGTCGCCCGCGTGGGCCGCGATCTTGTAGGCAATCACGCCCTGACGCACATCGTCCTTGTTCGGCAGGCCCAGGTGCTCCTTGGGCGTGACGTAACAGAGCATCGCAGCGCCGGCTTCGGCCGCGAGCGCAGCGCCGATGGCGGAGGTGATGTGGTCGTAGCCTGGCGCGATGTCCGTCACCAGCGGGCCGAGCACGTAGAACGGCGCTTCGTGGCACAGTTCGCGTTCCTTCTCGACGTTCATCTTGACCAGGTGCATCGGGATGTGGCCCGGCCCTTCGATCATCACCTGGCAGCCATGCTCCCAGGCTTTCAGCGTCAGTTCGCCCAGCGTTTTCAGCTCGGCGAACTGGGCGGCGTCGTTGGCGTCCGCCAGGCAGCCGGGCCGCAGGCCGTCGCCCAGGCTGAAGGTCACATCGTAGGCGCGCATGATCTCGCACAGTTCATCGAAGTGCGTGTACCAGAAGTTCTGCTGCTTGTGGGCCAGCATCCAGCCGCCCATCAGCGAGCCGCCCCGGCTGACGATGCCGGTGATGCGCTGGCTGGTCATGCCCAGGTATTCGCGCAGCACGCCCGCGTGAATGGTCATGTAATCCACGCCCTGCTTGGCCTGGTGCTCGACCATGTCCAGGGCCATTTTCGGCGTGATCTCCGCCGGGTCTTTCACGTTCTGGATCATCTGATACACAGGCACCGTGCCGATGGGCACCGGCGAGGCGTCGATGATCGCCTGGCGGATGCGGTCGATGTCGCCGCCCGTGGACAGGTCCATCACGGTGTCGGAGCCGAGGTGGACGGCGGTGTGCAGCTTTTCGAGTTCCTCGTCCACCTTGCTCGTCACGGCCGAGTTGCCGATATTCGCGTTGATCTTGCACTTCGCCGCCACGCCGATGGCCATCGGCTCCAGCCGCTTGGTGAGGTGGACCGTGTTGGCGGGAATCACCATCCGGCCGCGCGCGACCTCCGTGCGGATTAAGTCGGCGTCGAGGTCCTCGCGCTGCGCGACGTAGCGCATCTCATCCGTGATGAGGCCCTGGCGAGCGGCTTCAAGCTGGGTCATGGTGGCTGCAAGCTCCTTGGAGGAGGGACGCCGGCACGCGGACGGGAAAAGCCGGCAGGCTGCCGGAAGAGTGGTTCGCTTTCCCACGCCGGTGTGAACCGGATCAGGTCCCAGGGTTTGATCTCAGCCCTGCGTTCTCGGTGCCACCCCACGGGTGACGGCCCGGATTGCAGGACACCCCTAGCGATGCATGCTATCCTAGGAGAAAAGCACCCAGCGTACAACCGCCCAGGCTCCCAGAGAACACGGAGCGCGCACGGCGGTCATGAAAAAGGGCATCCTTACCGTTCTCGGCGTCTTGCTCGCCTACATCATCGCGATCATCGCGTTGTCGCCCACCTGGCGCACTCGCGCCCTCGGCTTCGCACGCGGCGAGAAGTTCCTACGCGGCATGCCGATGCACTACTGGCTGGATGCCATGAAAGGCGAGAACGGCAATCTCAATTACGAAGCCATCCTCGCCCTGGAACCGGAGCCGGAAGCCATTCCAGCGTTCACTGAAGAGTTGAAAGACCCGATTCCGTTCCTGCGCCAGCTGGCGGCGTTGGCGCTGAGTCGGTTCGGGCCGCAAGCCAAGGAGGCCGTGCCGGCGTTGACTGAAATGCTGAAAGACGACGATCGTTCCTGTCGCGAGGCCGCGGCCGAGGCACTGCGGAAGATCGATCCCGAGGCCGCCGCCCGCGCCGGCATCAAGTGACGGGGCGAACTTGGGCCGGTCCGGGGTGGGACGGCCCTCGGTACTCCGAGGGCGTGCGAGCGACGTGCCACTGGTCGTGCGTGAAGTCGTGGTGAGGTTCCGCTCGCCCTCGGAGTACCGAGGGCCGGGCCACCCGGGCGAGGCCCTGCGGAGGTGCGAGCC
>JAEUIF010000582.1 GCA_016795185.1 Planctomycetia bacterium
TCGAATTTCTGCTGCCGGAAAAGGGATCGGCGAACAGCGGAGTCTACATCCATGGCAACTACGAGGTGCAGATTCTGAACTCGTTCGGCAAGGAGAAGGTCACGCAGGAGGATGCCGGCGCGCTGTACGGCTTCGCGCCGCCGCTCGAAAACGCCTGCCGCAAGCCGGGCGAATGGCAGGTCTTCGACATTCGCTACCGTGCTCCTCGACGCGACGACGCAGGCAAGATCGTCGAGAACGGCACCGTCACGGTCTGGTACAACGGCAAAAAGGTCCAGGACGGCACATCGTTCGGCGAACCGCGCTCGACGTTCCACCCGTTCCGCTTCGGCACGACCCCATACCTGGAGAAGATCAGGGACCGACAGAAGAAGACCATGACGGGACCAGTGTTCCTTCAGGACCACGGCAACCCGGTGAAGTTCCGCAACGTGTGGGTGCTCCCGGCGGACGAACACGCGTTCACATACGAGCCCGGTGGGAAATAAGGATGCGGGCGCGCCTCCATGCTGCGCGAGCAGCGCGTGTTTGCGGCGGAAGTCGCCCGACCTCCGCTACCCATGAACTGCCTTGGACCGCCGGTCCGCGTCATCGGGCCTGAGCGCTCCGCAGGTTGGCGGCAAAGTTCAAGACTTGCCGAGCAGCAAATCCACACACCAGCACCCTCGCACGTGCTCGCCCGGTTCGCGACAGTGCTTCAGGATGTCCGCATTGTCGCAACCCGCGTCTTCGAGGGCATCGGCGAGGATGGGCAAGCGGTCGAAGGCCCGCTCGGCGTAGATGCCTTGGGCGAAGGAAACGACCGTCGCCGTTCGCCAAGCGGAATTGAAGGCCACGGGGCGGAAGGGGTTGCCGAAGATGTCCTTCAGCAACTGAGTCTGTGCTACATACTCCGCTTCTTCGTGCCCCGATGCGACTGCACAATCTGCGACTGCATTTACAGCGCAAACAAGTCTGTACTTTGAACCTCGGTATAGCGGACCCAATGCCAACCGCGCCAAAGGCGTGGCACGCACGCCTTGACCCCGCACAGCCGCCATCACAGGTTCTCCTGCCAAACGCAGTTCTGCATCCGAAGCGAGCTGGTCGGCATAACGTTCTGCAACGGCCACGGCATTACAGCCCGCGTCGTCCAGTAAGTGCCGCACACGATAGCAACAGCCGCAGATGAAAAGCCGCCACTTGCGATCGCTCGCCTTGAACTCCAGGAGTTCAAGGAGATCTCTCGGATGATCGACCGTAGCCAGCCATTCCGTCTCTGTCATCGTCAGCACCTCCCGCAACCATTGTCTTTTCTGAACACGCGGCCGGCATGCTCTGTCGCGGTTCCAGGCGAGCGGCGGGCGTCAGCCCGCTGTTGGAACAGCCAGTTACTGACACCACAACCCGCGGGCTGCCGCCCGCCGCTCGCCCCGCAGCGATTTTCGTTGACCCCACCCCACCGCCGCCGGACAATCCCGTTCGTTCCGCTGGGTCGCCCGTTCCCCTGCCTGCCCCAACCCGCTTCCCGAGGATTTGCCATGAGAACGCTGTATCGACTTGCCTTGCTGCTCGGCTGCGCGCTGGCGCTGTCCGCCATGCCCGCGCCGGCCGCCGACGGCAACAGTCAGTTTCCGCTCAAGGACGGCGACATCTGGGTGATGGCCGGCGACAGCATCACCGCGCAGCACCTGCACTCGAACTACTTCGAGGCGTTTTGCTTCGCCCGCTACCCGCAGCTCAAGTTCGCCTTTCGCAACTCCGGCGTCGGCGGGCACACCATCCCCACCACGCTGGCCCGCTTCGAGTACGACATCGCCGCCTGGAAGCCGACCGTGGTCTCGGTCGAGCTGGGCATGAACGACAAGGGCGGCACGCCGACGGACAAGTTCATCGCCAACATGGGCACGATGGTCGAACGCATTCGCTCCGTCAAGGCCCGGCCGGTGATTCTCGCGGCCAGCCCGGTCAACGACGGCGGCACGATGGCCAAGTTCAACGGCAACCAGAAGCTGCACGAGTATGCGGTGGCCCTCAAGGAATTCTCCGCGAAGGAGAAGATTCCCTACGCTGACCAGTTCCATGCCCTGCTCGACATCTGGGGCAAGAACAAGCCGAAGGAGAGCCTCGCCAACTCGATGAACAACCTGAAGGCCCTGGCCGCCGACGACACCCTGCTCGGCGTCGAGCACCTGAAGGCTTTCCTGGTCGCGCAGGAGAAGAACCCGACCCGGCCGATCTCGATGCAGGGCGATCCGGTCCACCCCGGCCCGCCCGGCCAGCTGATGATGGCGGCGGCGTTGCTCAAGGAACTCGGGGCGGACGGCTTCGTCAGCTCCGCGACCGTGGACGCCAGCGGCAAGGTGACGGACGCCAAGGGCTGCAAGGTGGACGGCGTCGAGGCCAAGGACGGCAAGCTATCCTTCGACCGGCTCGACGATCGGCTGCCGTTCCCGATCCCAGACGAAGCCCGCGCCATCGTCGGCTTCTATCCCGTCGTCCTGGACCTGAGCCAGTACACGCTGAAAGTGCCCGGACTGAAGGGCAGCCAGTATCAGCTGAAGATCAATGGCATTCCCACCGCCACGCTGACTGCGAAGGAACTGGAAGGCGGCGTGAACCTGACGACCTTCGGCCCAGCGCCGCTGGCCAAGGAAGTCAATCCGATCGCCGCCCAGGGCAAGGCCATCCTCGCCGCGGTATCAGCGAAAGAAGGGCTGG
>JAEUIF010000609.1 GCA_016795185.1 Planctomycetia bacterium
GGTAACGAACTGGAGCTGACCGAACGGCACCTGGCCGGTTTGGAGTCCGAGCTGAAAACCATCGGCCGTAACCTGGCCCGCGCCGCGGGTGACGCTATCTTCGCGGTGGTCCAAGGCGAGTATCGCGGCAAGCAAACTGAAGTCGAGCGCGCCAGGCAGCAGGTCGAGCGCTTGCGGAAGGAGGCCGTCGAGACGCCAGCGCTGACGCCAGAAGAGGAAGTGGAAGCAACGTTGCAGCTCTTCGACGAGATCGAACAGGTGGCGACCGACCCCACCGCGCGGACCGAGATCCCCCAGCTGCTGGGCAAATTGAACTTGAACCTGGGTCTGCGTTTTGTTGAAACAGTGAAGGGCGGCCGTACCGCCCGCGTCGTTCAGAGTGGCATCTTGACTATGGGAGCCGGGCCACACCCGCGCTCCCTGCTGCAAGGAAGCGGTGATCTCCCGCCGGATGCGGAGAATGGCGACGGCGACTCGGTGTCGCCGCCGCGGGACGGACTCTCACCCACCGCCGTTGGTTCTGCACGCCATCAGGGGAACGGCTGTTTCACAATTGGTAAATACGGCGAGCCGGGAACGTTAGCGACCAGCGGAATCACCAATCGACGACCTCTACACCCTCGAACCTCCGCGCCGCCCGCTGTGTCGTTCCGGCAGTCACAGTGGTCCCTGCGCTCTGGTTTCGCTCGGTGTGGAGAAAAGATCGCGACAGCGATTGAGCCGTGGGGACCACGACCCGAAGGGTTGCGCGTCGCAACCGGGGGAGCTGTTCTCATGGAGAAGGTTCACGTCAACGTCGGTACGATCGGGCATATCGACCACGGCAAGACCACCCTCACCGCCGCCATCCTGGCCGTGCAGGCGCAGCGCGGGCTGGCCCGACTCAAGAGCTACCAGGCCATCGCGCGGGGCGGCACCGTGCGGGACGAGCACAAGACCGTCACCATCGTCACCAGTCACGTCGAGTACGAGACCGAGTGCCGGCACTACGCCCACATCGACTGTCCCGGCCATGCGGACTACGTCAAGAACATGATCACCGGGGCGGCCCAGATGGACGGCGCGATCCTGCTGCTGTCGGCGGCGGACGGCCCGATGCCGCAGACGCGGGAGCACATCCTGCTGGCCCGGCAGGTGGGCATCCCGGAACTGGTGGTCTTCGTCAACAAGTGCGACCTCGTGGACGATTCGGAACTGATCGACCTGGTCGAACTGGAAACCCGTGAACTCCTGTCGAAGTACGGCTTCGACGGCAACCGGGTGCCGTTCGTGCGCGGCAACGCGCGGGGAGCGTTGGACCACCCCGCCGACCCGGCGTACAGCCGGTGCATCGGCGAACTGCTGAAGGCTCTGGATTCGTACCTGCCGGAGCCGCAGCGGGCCGTCGACAAGCCGTTCCTCCTGCCGATCGAAGGGATTCACACCATCGAAGGTCGCGGCACGGTGGCGACCGGCAAGATCGAACAGGGCGTCATCACCGTGGGCCAGAAGGTGGAAATCCTCGGCCTGGGCGAAGTGCTGGAGAGCGTCTGCACCAGCATTGAGGCGTTCAACCGGCCGCAAGACCGCGGCGTGGCGGGGCAGAACGTCGGCTTGCTGCTGCGCGGCGTCAAGGCCGAGCAGATTCAGCGCGGCCAGGTGGTCGCCGTCCCGCGGACGATCCGACCGCAGATGCGCTTCCAGGGTGAGGTTTACATCCTGAGCAAGGCTGAAGGAGGACGGCACACCCCGTTCTTCAGCGGTTACAAGCCGCAATTCTTCTTCAGGACCACGAACGTTACCGGCGAAGCGAGCCTGCCGGTAGGCACGGAGATGGTGATGCCCGGCGACAACGCCCGTCTGACGGTCAGCCTGGACAAGCCGGTAGCGCTCGAAGTCGGCAGTCGTTTCGCCATCCGTGAAGGCGGCAAGACGGTCGGCTCAGGTGTCATTACCGCAGTGCTGGAGTAGTCTCCTGGGGTTCGTAGGGATGCCTGCGAACTCAAAAACTGCTCGCTGTCAGCTTAAAGCTGACAGCGAGCAGCGAGCAGCGAGCAGTCTTGTTTTACGCCATGTTGTGCAGCTTAGCGGAACGAAGTCTCAGCCGAACGCCGCCTGAACAAGCTGGGGCACGACCTCGCCAGCCCGGCCGCGCAGCCAGACGTGACTTGGGCCAGGCTCATACGGATCGATGCTGATGACGCTCGCGCCGTGTTGCCGGGCCAGGCCGGGCAACATGGCCGCCGGGTAGATCAGGCCCGAGGTGCCCACCACCAGGATCGCATCGCAAAGTTGCGCATCGCGCTGGGCCTGGCTCCAGTCGGGCTCGGCCATCGCACCGCCGAAGAGCACCACCCCAGGCCGCTTGAAGCCTCGCCAGCTCAGACCGAACATGGGCCGCAGCGACCAGAGCAATCGGGCCAGCCGGAACATGCCGGAGCGCGTGCGGCGCAAGCTTTCGCTGACGGCAACCAGTTCTTCGCGCTGTAGCGAGCGAATCGGTTGCCCCCGGAGCGAGACGACCCGAAAGAAGCTGCCATGCACCTCGCGCACCTGCTTGCTGCCTGCGGCTTGGTGCAAGCCATCGACATTTTGCGTTATCACCGTGGCTTTGCAGTGCTGCTCCAGTCGAGCAATCGCTGCGTGCGCGGCGTTCGGCCAAGCCACGGCAATCGGCTCCAGCACCGCTTGCAGGAATTCGGCCAATTGGTCTGGATGGACCACCGCCGTCTTGATCAGTCCGTCCCAACGGGCGAACTGCTCGGGCGGAAAGCGCTGCCAGAAGCCGTTATCGTCCCGAAACGTCGGGATGCCACTCTCAGCCGAGACGCCGGCGCCGGTGAAGACAACCAGGCGGCGGGCGCCTCGAAGCCGCTTCGCCGCCTGGTCCAGTGTTTCGGGATTGATGGGCATGTTCGTCCTGTAACAGGACAGAAACCGCCGCAGAAATCGCCGCGAGTGATGCCCTTTCCGCTCAGCGGTACTCATGAAAAGGAACGCCGAGGACCATTCTTGATCCCTCGGTGATGTGATTGACGCCATGCTTGACTGGTTGTAAGCCGTACGCTCCGCCTACCCGAACGAGGCGATCGCGCGTGCAGAAGAGCAGCGCATCGCCCAAACCCGCTGGAATCTCCAGTCGCCGTGCTTTCTTGCTTGCGGGTGCGTCACAGAACACGAATTCACCGCCCCGAAAGCCCTCGGATGCGGAGTTCGATGCTTCGCGCACGGGGCTGAGGACAACGGCCATCTGGATCGGAAAGTAGACCGTTCCACGCAGATCGCGGTGCAATGCGTTGAAGCCGCCTGGCCCGTACTGGAGCAGGATCGGCGTTGGCGTCGTTTGCCCGGCCGCCTGGCATTGCAGGCGAAAGCCCTCCCACTCCTCGGGAAACCGGTCGGTTTCATTGAGCAAGCCCTGCCATTCATTGATGATCCGGGCGACGTGTGGATAGACAGCACGACGCACTCCGTCCACCAGGGGCGGTATCGGCGCCTGGAAGTAGCGGTAGACACCCCGGCCGAAGTCCGCGCGATCCATGACGACAGTTTTCGCGAACAGCCTGTCGTCCTCGAACATTCGCTGCAAGGCGACGCATGTCGTCGGGTCGAGCAGCGTCGGGATCAGGACACAGCCGTCACGGGTGAGCCGTTGGCCAATGTCCGCCCAGTCCAGGACCTTCGCCGTGTTGCGCATCTGCTCTTCGTGCGCGGACACCGGCGGCGTTTCTGCGAACGCCGGAGGCGGTAGCACTTGGGTAGTCATAGGTTCGTCTTGGACCAATTGGCTCTCGATTAGCGCCTGGTAGGCCGCCAAACGTTCCGCATACGCGGCCGACTGCCGCGCGAACTGAGTGGCCGTTTCCATCAACCGAACCGCATCGCGCAGGTAGCCGCCTCTGGCGCGCATGGCCGCCAGTTGGGCCATTGGCTCGGCATAAGTAGGTGCTAGTGAGATTGCCGTTCGGAACGCTTCCTCGGCATCCCGATCCTTGGATCGCAGGGCGAGTACCATGCCTTGGTCGTTCCAGAGCACCGGATTATCCGGCTGGGTGGCGACCGCGCGGCGGATGATCTTTTCCGCCAGATCGAGGTTTTGCTCGTTTACCGCCTCCCAGGCTTCGTCGGCCAGTTTTCGGGCACGACGGCGGTCTTTTTCTTTGGCCTTCTTGGGATTCATGACACCTTCCTCGTATGGCCGTGAGCTGCCCGGCAGCCCGAACGGCCGATGTATGCGAATACGTCAATGAACGGATTTTCTTCGGCCTCCGCCGTGAATGGCGAAGCGGCCCCGATCGGGTCGAAGAGGAACTAACTGAGGAAGGTAGTGAAAGTTACTCGCATAGCAAGATTCTAGCCGTTCCCGTGCATTCCCACAACAGATGAGGCAAGTAGCCTGTTGCGGAATCTCGCCAGAGTTTGGGCTTGGATTCTATCTCCTGAACATCTATGCAAGATGCGGAGAAGTTTTTGGACAATAAATCTCGGTCACGCCGCCAGTTGCGGCCAGGTGCGCCGATACAGTTGTACGGCCAAGCCGAGCAAGTGCCGGCCGCGTTCCGTCACTCTCCAGCGGCGCGTGCGCGGAATCTTGGCCAGCAAGTGCCGGACATGCGGTCGCTTCAACAAGCGCCCCACGGCTGCGCTGGCCCGCCGCTGTTGGTCCCGTGGCTTCGGGGTGCCGAACAACGCCCCCCGCACGTCGCCGTTCCGAAAACCCCGCGCCAGGCCGTCGCCGTCCAGCACGGCCGCGAACAGCCGCACGTCGTCCGCCCGCGCCGGATTGAAGCCAGCATAACTACGGTTGTTGGCCACCGCGGCTTCGGTCAATTCCTTGAGTACTTGGTAGGCCGGCGCCGGGTCGTCCACCGCCGCCAAGGCGTCCAGGTAGCGGCGGTTGCAAGCCAAGGCCTGCTCCTGGTAGTGGACCAAGGAGTGCACACTCTTGGTCATGGGGAAGTAGCCGCTGGAGGAAGTACCGTCGCGATGGGACCGGCGGCGATAGACGTGGAACTCCTGCGGCGCGTTGATGACCGTTTTCACGCGCAGCAGCAGTCCGAACTTGTCGTACATTTTCAGCCAGTTGCGCCGCATGCGGTGCTTGAGGCGCGTGCCGAACCAGCGGTCGTCTTCGTAGTGCGTGTGGACTTCGCCGTCGAAGCGGCGGTCCCACTGGCAACCGAGAAAGCCGAGGATGTTCTTGGGCGTGAAGGTCAGCACCGCGTAATCGAGGAGTTGGCGGTACAAGCCGGCGAGCGCTTCCCGACTCGGGAACAGCAGATCGGTGGCGAACTCGGCCTGGTCGGTGACCCCGTGTACGGGGTAGCCGGGGAACCGTTCGCGCAACAGCGGATTGACCTGGTGGGCCCAGCGGTCGAGGATGTTCGGCCCGTTGAGCTTGGCGAAACGGTCGGCCAGGCGTTGCGCCTGCGTGGGGTCGTCCAGTTGCGTGAAAGCGTTGTGCCGCTGCACGAAGCCCAGTTGCCGCTGCACCATTTGCTGGGCCAGCCACTCGTGGCCGTTGACGTAGACCTGGACGATGAACGGCAGCCAGGTCTGCAAGCGGACGTGGATCAGGCCGAACTGCGGATCGAGGAAGTAGTAATAGAGGACGCGCTGCTGCCGGGGTGCGTAGATGTACTGCGGCCGTTGGGGGCCGGGGACCAGTTTGAACGAGGGGCCGGTTTCCAGGGTGCAGAGGATGCCGACCAGTCCCTCGGTGATGCCCTGCTTGCGAATCAGCTGTTGCGCCCATGCGTCCTTGCGGAATTGGCCGGTGCGATAGGCGTAGGTTCGCCCGGCCCGCTGGGCCCAGCGCTGGGCGTGCTCGACCAGGCGCTCGGAGTTTTTGCGGCGCGACGGTTTTCATGAAGTTGGTGCGGCGCACCTTGAGGATGCAATCGACGAAGTAATCGAGTTCGCGGGGCGCGGCCAAGGCCAGATGCCCTTTGAAGATCACGCCATCAAAGCAGTGCAAGGTGCAGAAAATCAGGCTGGCGAACTTGACCAGAAAGTGGCAAACCGTGGACATGGCATTCTCTCCAGACTGGTGGAATTGAGCACCAACCATTCTGCGGGATGAATGCCATGTTTGCTTGTCCTCTTTGGTTGCGGCTCCGCCGCGTTGGGTGATTTCATTCCGCGTTCGCACTGCTCTGCTTCGGCGAGTAACATGGTGGTACGGCCACGCCGATCCACGCAGGACCACCGGCGACTGCCGAACTACGCTAGCGAGCGCGGAGTATCCCACCGATGGCCTGGCGCTGGTACTGGGGCGATTTGCACAGTCACTGTTCGATCAGCTATGGCCACGGCACCGTGGACCAGGCCCTGGCTCGTGCCCGGCAACAACTCGATTTCTGTACGATCACGGGGCATGCCTTCTGGCCCGACATGCCGACGGACCGCGCGGTCTACGCGGAGATCATCGATTATCACACCGAGGGCTTCGCGCGCCTGGCGCGGAACTGGGAGAAGCTTCTGGCCCGCCAGGCGACGGCCAGCGAGCCGGGCAAGTTCATCGCCTTTCCCAGCTACGAATGGCACTCGTTGAAGTACGGGGACCATAACGTCTACGCGCGCGGCCCCGCATTGCAGCTGCGCGACGCGCCCGACCTGCCAGCGCTCCGCGCCCAGGCCCAGCAGCAGGGCGCGATCGTGATCCCACATCACATCGGCTATGCGGCGGGCTATCGCGGCATCGACTGGCAACACTTCCGCGACGAGGCTTCGCCCTTCGTCGAAATCTACTCCCTGCACGGCTGCTCCGAGAGCGACGGCGCGCCGTACCCGATGCTCCACGACATGGGGCCGCGCGACGCCGGCAGCACGGCGGAAGCGGGCTGGGAACTGGGGCATCGTTTCGGCATCATTGGTTCCACCGACCACCACAGCGCCTACCCCGGCAGTCACGGCGATGGGCGGCTGGGCGTGCTCGCTTCCGCCCTGACACGCGAGGCCATCTGGGAAGCACTGCTGGCCCGGCGCGTCTGCGCGGCCACGGGCGACCGGATTGACGCCCGGCTATTCGTGAACGGTGCCGGCATCGGCGAGACCGTGCGTGCTCCGGGCCCGCGCCATCTCCAGGTCCAGGTGCAGGGCAGCGATGCGCTCGACCGCGTTGAACTCCTGAAGAACGGCCGGGTGCTGCGCCGCTGGTGGCCCGAATCGACCATTTCGACGACAACCGCCGACAAGCACCGGCTGCGCGTGACCTGGGGCTGGGGCCGCAAGGATCGGCCGGTCCACTGGGATTGCCGCCTGAGCCTTTCGCAAGGGACAATCACCGAACTGGAGACCTGCTTCTCCGGCCCGCCCGTGGTCGCGCCGGTGATGCAGGAAGGCGATGCCGAGGTCGCGGACGAAGTGGACTTGCCGCACGAGATCCTTGAACAGTCGGCGCAAACATGCAGCTGGCGCTCGCTCACCGTGGGGAACCTGTCGATGCGCCACGGCACCACGCAGGCGATGTCGCTCGAACTGGACGCACCGCTATCGGCAACCATCACGGTCGAGGCCAATGGCCAGGCGTTCTCCCATCGGCTCGGTGACCTGCTGCATGCGGGACGCAGCCATTATCTGCGCGGCTGGCTATCGGAAGCCATACGCATCGGGCCGTTGGTTCCGCTCAGCGCCTGCACCCTGACCGCTGAGCTGGTGGACGAACCGGAGCGCGCCGTGGACCTCTACCGTTTACGGGCGGCGCAGCATAATGGACAATGGGCGTGGCTGACGCCGATTTGGGCCGAGCGCTGATGGTTCCTGTATCGCGGAGATGCCGATGGCAAAGACCTTTCGCGTGGGTGTGCTGGGACTGTCCCACGACCACGTCTGGGACAACTTGCAACAGCTGAAAGCTTGCGGGCGCGGCACGCTGGTCGCCGCCTGGGATCCGAATCCGCCGCTGCTCGACCGGGTCAAGCAGCAGTACGGCTGCGCGATCCACGGCGACGCGGAAACGCTGCTCGCACGCGAACAACTCGATGCCGTCTACGTCTTCGGCGACAACGCTAACGGCGCGCAGCTGGCGGCACGGGCCGCAGGTCGCGGACTGCACGTCCTGATCGAAAAGCCGATGGCCGCCAGCTTGGACGGCGCGGACCGCATGCTGGCCGCGTCGCGCGACGGCGGCGGCCGATTGATGGTCAACTGGCCGTTTGCCTGGTGGCCGCAGTTGCAGCACGCGCTGCGTCTGGCGCGCGGCGGCGACATCGGCGACGTTTGGCAGGTGAAGTACCGCGCCGCCCACGCCGGCCCACGCGAACTCGGTTGCTCGCCGTACTTCTGCGATTGGCTGTACGATCCGGCCCGCAACGGCGCGGGCGCCTTCATGGACTACTGCTGCTACGGCGCGGCGCTGTCCCGCTGCATCCTCGGCATGCCCAGCCGGGTCACGGCGGTCGGCGGCCGATTGCGCAAGGAAGAGATTCTCGCCGAGGATAACGGCATCCTCATCATGACCTATGCCCGCGCCCTGGCGTTGTCCGAAGGATCGTGGACACAGATCGGCGATCTCACCAGCTATACCACCGTGATTCACGGCAGCCGGGGCACGCTGCTGGTGGAACCGCGCGCCGGCGGCCGACTGCTCCTGGCCAACGACGATCAGCCGCTTGGCGCGCCCGTCGAAGTGCCCCCGGCCGCGCCCGAGATGCGCACCGCCAGCGATCACTTTCTGAACGCGCTGGCGACCGAGCAGCCCTTCTACGATTTGTGCGCTGCGCGCAACGGGCGGGACACCCAGGAAATCCTCGAAGCCGGCTTGCTGTCGATCGCCGAGGGCCGTGAGGTCTCGCTGCCGTTGAAGAGTTTCCTGAGCGGGAGGACGCGGCCATGATTCGCGTCGGGATTCTCGGCTGCGGGCGCATCCTCAACGCTCACCTGCAAGGCTTCAAGCTGCTGCGCGCTCGGGGCTACGACGGCTTTCGCATCACGGCGCTGGTGTCGCGCCAGGAAGCCGATGCCCGGATGTTCCACACGCGCGGCCAAGGCCCGACGCCGCGCCCGTCCGTGCTGCCGCCCGAGTCCGGCGATCCGCTGGCCGCGCCGCACACCTACCTGAGCGATTTTCAGGACGATGTCGAAGTCAAGGTCTACACCGACTATCGCCGCCTGCTCGACGACCGCGCGGCCGACGCGCTGCTCGATACCACGCCGGTCTTTCTGCACCATGCCATCGGGCTGGCGACACTCGACGCGGGTTTGCACCTGTTGACGCAGAAGCCGCTGGCCATCAGCGTGCGGGCAGCGCGACGGATGGTCGAACGCGCTCGCGACCGGAAACTGTCACTGGGCGTCTTCGAGAATGCTCGCTACCGTCCATTGGCGCGGGCGGTGCGCTGGGCGTTCGATACCGGGCTGCTGGGGCGGCCGCAAATGGCGCTCATGGGCTCACTCGGCGGACTCTGGTCGCCGGATCGTGTGGTCGCCGATACGCCCTGGCGTCACGACAAACTGCTCGGTGGCGGTGGGGGCAGTATCGATATTGGCGTGCATCAGATGCATGCCTTGCGCTATGTTTTTGGCGAAGTCGAAAGCGTGCAGGCGGTGGCGCGCACTTTCGAGCCGCTGCGCGGTAACGAGCGCGTGCCTGCGAACGTCGATGACACCTACTTCGCCACGGTAGGCTTTGCACAGGATGCAGTCGCGCAGCTGCTGTGGTCGTGGGCCGGTCGCGGCGAGGAGTTCGAGTTGCCTGGCGCTCCCGCGTTCTATGGCAGCCGGGGTTGCGTCAAGGGCGGTCAACTCATCCTGGACGGCGGCGAGCGGCTACCGCTGGTCGAGCACTTCGAGAAGCAGATGGACGATGCCCGCCGGCAGCTGTGCTTTCCGCTCGGGCTATACGATCCATTCGCGATCCTGCAATGGCAATGGCTGGAAGGCATCCGAACGGGCGGGCGCGATCCGGAAACCAGCGGCCTTGAAGGCTTACACGATCTGGCCGCCGCCTATGCCATCCTCGAATCGTCCGTCGCGGGCCGCCGCATCACGCTGGGCGAGGTACTGTCGGGACAGGCGGATGCCTATCAGTGCGAGATCGATCAGCACTACGGACTGCTGTGAGCAGCCCCCGGTCGGCAGAGCAGGTAGAAGCAAGCAGCACCCAGGCAGCCAATGCCGCAGGCGATATACAGCAACGTCCGCGGTCCCCAGGCATGCCAGACGAATGCTCCAACGAGTGGCGACCAGCACACGAACGAACTGCGAATGCCCCAGTACAAACCCACGCCCTGAGCACGGATCGGTTCCGGCATCAGCGACGTGATGAGCGCCTTGCGCGCCGGTTCGCCGATCTCCCGCAAACCGTAGACCATGAAGGCCAGTAGCAAGCCGTTGCCGTCGGGGACCAGCGCCAGCGATAGCGGGAACAGTGCGAAGAACACGAACGTGAGACCGATGAACGGCTGCAAACCGACGACCGCGGTCATGCGGCCGATGGGCAAATAAGTGGCCAGGGCCGTCAGGTTTTGCACGGCGAACAGCAAGCCGATGTAGGTCGGTTCGACGCCGCGCACCAGCAGTAAATACAGGACCACGAACTCGCGCACCAGCCAGTCGCACCAGCGCGTAAAAACTTCGGCCAGCAACAGCGTCCGCAGCGTCGGCGGAAACTGACGGATCACGGCTAACGCCGAGGCGCCGACCGGCGGCGGTGAACGGTGCGGCATCCAGAACCATTGCACGGCCAGCGAGACCAGCGCCAGCAGCAACGCCAGCCAGACCAGCCAGCGCGTGCCCACGACCTGGCCAATGGACTCGCTCTCGTAGCGTTTGATGGCGGCAGCGATCACCAGGCCGGCAATGACCGGCCCAATGATCTTCGGCAAGCGCTTCTGGATCGATTGCAGGGCGAAGGCCATGCCCTGGCCGGATCTCGACACCGTCGAACCCACGGTAGTGAAGGTGACTGGCACCGACAGTGGTTCCCAGCCGACGATCAGCAAAGTGGCGACCACGGCTGCCCAGGGCGCATCGCAGGCAAGGAACAAGGTGTAGCCCGCGATGCTCAGCACGCCGAATAGCAGCAGCGAACCGCGATCGCCCAGCCGTGCCGTGACCTGGCCTCCGCCGACGTAGCAGAACGCTTCAAAGAGATTACGCAAACAGGCGTAGGCGCCGACTGCAAGCAGCGCCGACAGCCCCAGGCTGACCGCTCCCGAGGCTTCGGGATCGATCTTGGCTTTCAAATACGCCGGGAAGAACGGATTCCAGAGTTGCTCGCCCAGGCCGAAGAAGAGCACGGACACCAGCACCACGCCCACGGTGCGGTTGAGGGCTAGCAGGGAAGCCAGGTTGCGCGGCGGTGAGGATTCGGTAGTCATGTGGAATGGTCTAAACAGCACGATCCGCGCCGCGGCTCCAGAGCAGCCGCGACACGGATCGAAGGACTATCCGGTATCTTATTTCACGGCACCATGATGTCGATCTTGCCCGCCTTGTGCTGCTGCATCAGCAGCTTCTGACGCAGCTCCTCGATATAGAAGTCGCGGACTTCTTCCTTGATCTTCTGATAATCGGAGGGCTGGCCTGCCTTGCGGTCCGTGACCTTGATGATGTGATAACCGAACTCGGTCTCCACCACGTCGCTGATTTCACCGACCTTCAGGGCATAGGCCACACGGGCGAAGTTCTCGTCGAGCATGCCCTTGCGCGAGAAGTAGCCGATGTCGCCGCCGGTCGGCGCGCTGGGGCACTGCGAGTGCTGCTTGGCGGCTTCGGCGAATTCGAGTTTGCCGCCCGCGAGTTCCGCACGCAGCGCGGTCAGCTTGTTGCGCGCCTGCACGCGCTCGCCGTCGCTGGTTTCCGGCGTCGTGCGGATGACGATATGGCTTGCCCGCACCGCGACCTGGTCGAAAAAGTCCTTGCTCTCCGCGTAGTAGCGCTCCACGTCGGCGTCCTTCACGGCGGCTTTCACGTAAGCGATCCATTGCAGGGTCGCGGCGATATTGCCCCGGACCATCGGTTCGGTCTGGCCGGTCTCCTGCGTGAATTCCTGGAAGGTGCGCGGCGGCTTCTGCGTCTTGAGGTTGTTCACGAACTCGCCGAACTGCTTGTCCACCTCGACGGGGTCGGCGGGCGGCGCTTGCTTACGCAAGAATTGTTTCATCAGCAAGTCGTTGATGAGGAGGGTCAGCATTTCCATGCGGACCTGGCGGCGCTGGGCGTCCGTCGGCGGCTGCATCTTGAACTTTTCCTTGACGATCATCTCAACCACGCGGTCGAGGTCCGCGAGCGGGACCGGCTCGCCGTTGACCGTCGCCGCGAGCTTGGCCGGGGTTTGTGCCCAGACCGTCGAGCCCAGCACCACCAGGCCCAGCAGGGCGACGAACCGCATCGGAACCGTCTTCCGCTCTGTCATCCGTGACTCCTCGGGGTCCTCACCCCAGCGATCGTTAAATGTGATAGTCCAATTCGCCCCGGCCGGCTTCCCGCGCGCCGCGGATGGTCTGGCCGAGTTCGGGTGGCGTCCGGTGCCGCCGGCCCAGGGCTCGCAGCAACCCGTAGGCCAACCAGGCCAGGGCGACGGCCGACAGCCCCGCCAGCGTGTGCGCCACCTCGGACTCCGCCGTGATAACGTAACGCATGGCAATATAGATCATCAGCATCCCGAACAGAAACCGCAGCCAGGCTTCCGGAAAATACTCGATGTAGCTGCGGCCCAGGTACGCGCCGATCATGAAGGCCCCTGCCAACCAGAGCACGGCCGTCGGATCGACGTGGTCGTGCCGAAACGCGCGCACCGCGCTCGGCAGGGCGATGGGCAAGGACAGCAGCGCCAGGCTGGTGCCGGTCGCCCGATGCGCATCGAAGCCGCATAGCAGCATCAGGGCGGGCACCATGACCACGCCGCCGCCGATGCCCATCGTGCCGCTGATCGTGCCCACGGCCAGCCCGATCGCCAGGTACAGCAGGTAAGTCATGGTTGCATCTCAAGTTTTGCATGGTTCAGTTGCCACGCGGCGGCTGAGCGGCCGGCGAACTGGCGGTCTGCTTCTGTGCTTCGCCGGTGAACAGCAGCAGGCCCATGCCTTCGGGCCGCGGCTCCACGTCCGCCGGCGCGGACCACGCCTGCACCCCTCGGCCGGGCAGCACGCGCACCACGTTGCAGGCCCAGCCTCGCCCTGCGGACAGCGGCTCGCCGGTCAGTTCGTTCAGCGGAATCGCCGCCTCGACCTGCCAGCCCGACGGTTCGCTGCGCACCGCGACGAACCAACGTGGATTCCAGGTCGGATCGCCCCAGCAGTCTTCGTGCAGGCAACCGCGCTGATCGACGGATAGACGGAAGTACGTATTGTAGTCCCGATCCAGGTCCAGCAGCAGGCTGACGCGGTCGTGCTCGCGCAAGTCGGCGTCGCGCTGGCGAACTTTCACGGGAACGACATGCCGTTCCGCTGGGTGCTTGCAGCGCAGCGCCAGGTAGAGGAAATCGCGGTCGCACGCCAGCCAGGCTTCCGTGGCGTACTCGGCCTCGGTCTGACCGATGGCGTTGCGCAGCTTGAGTGGCTGGGCGTCCTTCCAGCATTCATCGTCGAAGTTGCCGTCCAGGTAGGGCCGCGAAGTCGTGGTGCGGCACAGCGCGGCCGGCTTGGGCGGCTGGCCCTGGCGATTCAACAGCCAGTGTTCGGCCAGGGCCGCCGAGCGCCACGGACCTTCCGGTTGCTGCTCCTGGAACTTGCCGTACCATTGCCGGGCAGGCTCGAACTGGCCGAGTTGCCGACGCGCCGCTTGCAAGCAGAACTGGAGCGACGGTTCACCGCCGAACACCGGCCCGAAGGCCAGCAAGCGAGGTTCCAGGGCAAGAGCACCCTCGTACCAGCGGCGAACTTCAGTCAAGTCGCGCAGCACGGCCAGCTGTTTATTCTGCTCGGCCACCGATTGCCCGCGAACAACGCCGGTCTCGTTGGGCGTTTGCTGCGGCGACTGCTGAATGCGCGTATCGGTTTGCAGCAGGAACTGGCCCAGTTCGTGGCGGCGACGGGCTTCCGAACTGCAATTGTGCCGGATCAGCCAGCGATAGGCTTCGCGGCTGAGCGGATGCGCGGGATAGCGATCCGCGAGCATCAGGTAGACTTCTCGGGCCATGACCCACTGACCGGAACGGGCGAACTGGTTGGCGATGGCGAAGGCCGCCGGCGCGGCCTGGTTTTCCGGCAGCGCCGCCAGCGCCGGGCCGACCTGAGCCAGCAGTTTGTTCGGATCGGCGAACGGACCTGCCGGATTCTCGACCAGTTGCTGAAGGCTGCGGGCCTTTTGCACGGCCTTCTCTTCATCGGGGTCCGGCTCGTCGAGCGGTTCCAGATTGCGCCGCGCGGTGCCGCCGGGTGCCAGGACGATACCCTGCATCAGATGGCGATGCCCGGCCGCGCCTTCCAGCGAACTGGCTGCCAGGTCGAACGCGGCGTCCGTTAGCCGAACGCCCATCCCCAGCGTCAGGATGTCCGTGGCCTCGGCGGTGTACTCCTGCGCGGTGGCCCGCAGGCGTGGTTGGACTTTGCGCAGGTCGAGAGCGATTTTCGCCGTTTGCACGTTGTCGGAGCGGCGGTAGAGCTTCTTCACGGTCCACGGCTTCAGGCCCAGATGCTCGAGCTGTTCGGGAAACGCGCGCGGATCGGCGGCCCGCTTGCAGCCTTCCTCGACCGCTTCCGCCATCAGTTCATCGAGTGCCGTAGCGCCAGCGCCTTGCGAGCGATCGGTCAGGACCACTTCCGGCTGCCAAATGCGCAGCGCCAGCACGATCTGCCGCAACAGTTCATCAGGCGTCTTGTCGCCGTGCAGCTTGCCCCAGGCATCGAGCAGTTCAGTCTTGCTCAGGCTGGTCGCATGAGCGGCCAGCGGAAACTGCCAGAGCGATTCGGCCGCCGCACCGTCCGCCAGACGCAAGGCGCTGGTCAGACGCTGGCCATCGCTGGCCCGCGCCGGCGAACTGCTGCCCGGTTCGGCACACGCGACCCGCAGAGCTGATACCAGGTAGCCCTCATCGCAACCGAGCAGTGCCACGGTCGCCAGGGGCACGTTCGCGGAGTTGCCATGCACGCACAGCACGGCGGCGCGCTGGCCGCCCTGTCGTTGCGTGGTCCAGGTCTGGCCGCCATCCGCGGTCGTCAGGATCGTGCCCAGTTCACCCACGGCCCAACCGCGTTCCGCGCTCAGAAAGTACGCACCATGCAGCGGTACGTTCTGCCCGGTTGGCAGCAGCTTCCAGTTGTTGCCGCGATCCGCGCTGTGCAGCACCACGGAACCGGGGCGACCCACGACCCAGAGATTGTCGCCGTGGCAGGCAACGGCGTCGAAATCGAGACAGGCTTCCACTTCGCGCGGCAGCTTCAAATCCGCGAAGCCCCAGCGCGAGCCCGTGCTGGACGCACTGACGAGCACCAGGCCGCCCTCGCCGACCGCGACGGCCTGCTTGCCCAGCAGCTTGACACCGCGCACCGACCGGCCGCCAAGCGTATCGACGTCGGCAGCGCCGAGCTTACCTTCGCGAAGCGTGGCCAGGCGGCTCCAGCTACCGGCCAGCACGCCGACCTGGGCATCGTGAAAATCAGCGGCCAGCCAGCCAGGGCAGCGCGGCCCGGCCAGCGGCTTCCAGGACTTGCCACCATCGGTCGTTGAAAACACGCCGCTCGGATACTGGTCGCTGCCATCACCCGCGACGATGCCGAACTGGTCGTCAAAGAAGCGGACGCAGTGCAGGCCCGGCAAGACGTTGGTGCCCACACGCTGCCATTTCAGGCCGCCATCGGTGGTCACCAGCACCACGCCGGTGCTGCCGCCCTCGGGCAATTCCTCGCGGCCGGCAACCCAGCCGGTAAACGGATTCAGGAAATGCACGGCGCGGAGTGAAGCGCGCGTGCCGGTGGGCTGGCGTTCCCAGGTCTTGCCGCCGTCGATGGTGTGCCAGATGGCCCCTTCATCGCCGACCGCCCAGCCTTCGTTGCCATCCACGAACTGCACGGAGCGCAGCGCGGCATCGTCGAAGAAGCGCTGGCTGCCTGCCTGGGCAGGCAGGGCAAAGGCGATGCTGACGACCGCGGCGACGAACGCTCTCATGGCCACTCCTTCCGTGGGCGAACCGAATCCAGCCTGGCGGCCGGTGACATACTCCCGAAGGAAAAAAGAAACAAGTTAAAGTCCAGGGTCGCGCTGACCGAGCGGCGATCCGCGAAAAAAGAAAACCCTCGCGCCGTCGAAGCTCGACGGCGCGAGGGTTAAGTTCGCCGCTTGCGGCTTCGCAGTATTGCAGCGAAGCCGGCGCTGGCTAATTGATGGGCTTCTCAGCGAAAACAACCGAAACGGACGATGCAGTAGAGCGCGTTGATGGCGTCGCGCCAGCCGATCTTCTTGCCTTCCTCGTAGGTGCGGCCCGCGTAGCTAATCGCAACCTCGTAGACCCGCCACTTTGGATTGCGGTGCTTCGCGACCTTGGCCGTGATTTCCGGCTCGAACCCGAAACGGTTCGATTTGATTTCGATGTCGGCCAGCACCTCGCGGCGGAAGACCTTGTAGCAGGTCTCCATGTCCGTCAGGTTGAGGTTGCTGAACATGTTCGACAGCCAGGTCAGGCCCTTGTTGGCCACGTAATGCCAGTAGTACAGGACACGATGGCTGGTGCCGATGAAGCGCGAGCCGAAGACTACATCCGCCCGGTTCTCGACGATGGGTTGCAGCAAGCGGGGATACTCGCTGGGGTCGTACTCCAGGTCGGCGTCCTGGACGATAATCACGTCGCCGGTGACCTGCTTGAAGCCGGCCCGCAGCGCCGCGCCCTTACCCTGATTGTAGGGCTGATAGAAAATGCGCAGTCCTTCGGTGCCTTCGAGTTCGCGGAGAATGTCGCGCGTGCCGTCGGTGCTGCAATCGTCGACGAGAATGATTTCTTTCGGAATCGGCACTTCCTGCACGCGGCGCAGGATCTCGCGGAGCCAGCGCAGTTCGTTGTAAACCGGCATGACCACGGAGAGCTTGAAGTCGGTGGGCAGCGGATAGATGCCGAGTTGCCGACAGACCGGATCGCCCAGCAGTTGCCGGAGCATCTCGCAGCGTTCTTCCGGGGAACGGGCGGCTCGTTCGAGAAGCTGGGTCCATTCCACTTCACGGGGATCGGCCATGACTGATTGACTCACGATTTCTTCCTTCCCTGGAATGGATGTACGCTACCGCCCAGGCTGCTGGGGATTATCGAGAAAGGGCAGCGCGGCGGTCAAGACGAGTTTCGGCAGCGTGTTCCGAACTTCCGAACGCGCTGGCAATACATGGCCTTGACCCGTTCGCACGATCCTCATAAATTCCGCCGGGTTTCGATCCGGCGCACCATCAGCGGCGCGGTCGAACGAATACCACGGAGCCTGTGCGAAACGGGGACGGGACTCGTTGTGCGAAGCACCCTGCGGGCCGTTCCGGCAACGAGTCCCGTCCCCGTTTCGCACAGGCTCTCGGCCGAAGGGAGTCGGCGCATGTCTGGCACGCACGGAACCGGGGTCCCCCTCTGCGACCTGCATCAGCAGTATCAGGAACTGCGACCCCAGCTGGAAGAGGCAGTGCATCGGGTCCTGGCTTCTTGCCAGGTCATCAACGGCCCCGAGGTGGCCGGCTTGGAAGAGGAGGTCGCCCGCTATTGCGGCGCGGCCCACGGCATCGGCTGCGCGTCCGGCAGCGACGCGCTGCTGCTGGCGGTCCAGGCCCTGGGCATCGGCCCCGGCGACGAGGTCATCCTGCCGCCCTTTACCTTCTTCGCCACCGTCGGCGCTGTTTGCCGCAGCGGCGCACGGCCCGTTTTCGCCGACATCGATCCGCAAACCTGCAACCTCGATCCGCACCAGGTCGAGAACAAGATCACGCCCCGCACGCGCGCCATCATCGGCGTCCATCTGTTTGGTCAGTGCATGGACATGGAACCGCTCTGGCGCGTGGCCGAACGGCACGATGTCCCGATCATCGAGGATGCGGCCCAGGCCATCGGCGCGGAATATCAGAAGAAACGCGCCGGCACGCTCGGCTCGATGGCTTGCTTCAGTTTCTATCCCTCCAAGAACCTCGGCGCCTACGGCGACGCGGGCATGGTGGTGACCAACGATCCGGATTGGGCGGCGCGCGTGGCTTGCCTGCGGATGCACGGCATGGAGCCGCGCTACTATCACAAATACATGGGCTGGAACGCCCGCCTCGACGCCGTGCAGGCGGCCATGCTGCGGGTAAAGTTGCCCTACCTCGATGCCTGGACCGAAGCCCGGCAAGTGGTCGCCAAGCGTTACGACGCGCTGCTCGAGGACTATCACCTCGGCCATTTCATGCAACGGCTGACCGTCAAGCCGCAGCGACGCCATGTTTTCAACCAGTACACGGTGCGGGTGGCCGGTGGCCAGCGCGACGCCCTGATGCGCCACCTGAAGATGGAAAAAATCGGCTGCGAAGTCTATTACCCGGTGCCGCTGCACTTGCAGGAATGCCTGGCCTATCTCGGCCATGCACCGGGCGACTTCCCCGCCAGCGAGGAAGCCAGCCGGTGCGTGCTGTCGTTGCCGATGTTTCCCGAACTGACGGCCCAGCAGCAAGAGCGGGTGATCCAGAGTTGCGCGGCCTTCGTCCGGCAGCGGGCGCGGCGCGCGGCTTGAGGCCCTGCCGCTCGCGGTTTAGCACCGGTTGTTCGTTCAGCGTTCCCGGGCGAAGAAGCCCAGTCCATCGCGCCCGGGTTTGCCAACGCTGCACCAGCAATCGAAACCGTGCTTCTTGATGGTATCGAGCACCTGACGCGCGGCGGCGAAACTATCGCCGCCGCGCAGGATGGGCTTCTCGCCGTCGTAAATCATCCAGCCATCGTCATTCTGCCGGACGCTCAGCCGTTCCGGGCGAAAGCTGGTCGAACGCACGCCGAACTTGATGCCGCGCGGCGCTTGACCGTTGACCAGATAGAAGGTCAGCGGTTTTTCGGTCTGTCCCACCCGGCATAGCTCCGAAAAACGGTAATACTGAAAGACACGCAGCGCCTCGCGGGCCTGGATTTCATCGGAACCGAAATCCGCCAGGTTTTCGTTGCCGACCTTCAGCTTCCAGTCCTGGCCTTCCCGCCGCAGTTGCACGTTCCGCCAGTCGATGGGCAAGCGCTCGCCGCCGCCCTTGGGATCGACGGTGAACATGCTGGGCGCGGTTAGTTGTCGCGGATTCAGCCATTGTCCTGGACTGATCGCCAGCGGCGCGGCCAGCTGCTGATTCGGCTCACCGTTCTTCTCGCTGCTGGCCATGAAGGCCATCAGAATCGGCGCGCCCTGGCCGACGAAAATCACCCGATTGAACTGATACCGTTGCAGCAGTTCGACCGTTTGGCGGGCATCCTGTTCGCACACACCGAAGTTAAACCAGAGTTGGCGATTGTCGCGGACGCACCAGTGCCCGTGAATCGAGACGACCTGCAACGATTTCAGGTCAATGACACACTGGCGATGGCGGGCGACCATGCCGACGGGCGGCTGCTTGTCGGCCAGCCAGTATTCGATCACCGGCTGGCGGGTGCCGATGGTGCCGTGTTCGGACAGGCGCAATTCGCGGATGAGCCGCAGAGCTTCCTTGGCGTCCGCCTCGTTGGTCCCCAGGTCCTTGACGAAGTTGGCGCCGCCGCGCACTTCCCAGCGGTCGCGGACGCGACGCAATTCCAGTTCGCGACAATCGAACTTCACCAGCGGCGCGGCATCCTGAGCCAGCGCGGGCGCGACGGAACCAAGGGCGCAGATCCAAACTGCAATCCAGTGCTTCATGGCGAACTACCTTCCCTGGCTGAGATGGGCCGCTTGCGCCGTTGACGTTGCTTGCGCCGCTTGCGGTTTTGCACGACGAGAACGAAGAGATGATCCGCTTCGTTATCGACCGAAGCCCGCCGCGACTTGAGCCCAGGTCTGTCTTGACGGCTCGCGACCATTGGCGTACAGCGCGGCCTTGCCAATCCTCTGTCCGGGGAAACATCGCCATGAACTGGGCCAAGTGCGGCGGGCTGTTACTGTTCACGTTCGCCATCTCATTTGGCGGGCCGTTGCGGGCCGCGCCGCCGGACACCTGCGGTGTGGCCTATGTCGTGGGCGGCGTGGGCGGCCTGGAGAACCTGAAGCTGGCGGTCCAGGTAGCTCTGCGCATGGAAGGTTTGAAGCACGAAGTCGTCCTCTTCGAGTGGACGCACGGCAAAGGCAAGATTCTCAAAGACCTCCAGGACAGCCGGCACTACGCGGGGAAGATCGAGGAACTGGCGGACGAATTGAAGCGCGCCCACTGGGCAGACCCGGACCGGCCGATCTACGTCATCGCCCGCAGCGGCGGCGCGGGCCTGGCACTGGCGGCGGCCGAGCGCTTGCCCGAAGGCACGCTCGAGCGGATCATCCTGCTGTCGCCGGCTGTTTCGCCGCAGTACAACTTGCGACCGGCGCTGCGCGCCTGCCGTCACGAAATCGTTTCCTTCCATTCCGACCTCGACGTGGTCGTCCTCGGCTGGGGCACCAGTCAGTTTGGTACCTCGGATCGGCATTACTGCAACAGCGCTGGGCGCGTCGGCTTCCGCAAGCCCGATGCGTCCGATCCGGAAGGTGAGCAACTCTACCGCCGGCTGGTGCAGGTGCGCTGGACGCCCGCCATGCTGTTGACGGGCCACACTGGCGGTCATGTCGGCAGCGCACTGCCGACTTTCCTGGCCCGCGAAGTGACACCGTGGCTCAAGCCGTGATTGAATTGCACCAGGCCAAGTTCGTTTTCATCCCCAGCCGGCCGCCGCACGGCCGGCTGAGGATGAAAATTGGAGCGCGCAGCCATTGTTTGAATTTCGCGAACTCCGAAGCGTATAATTCAATGAAGCCCCGCGCCGTCAACAATGGGCTTGATATCGGCGCACGAAAGGATGGCGAATGCTAAACTCCGTCAGGCGATCGCGCTCGAAGCTGCAAGGCTGATGTACGAGCGGATCGAATCCGAGTATTTTTCCGCCAAGCGCAAGGCCGCTCGCCGGCTTTGTCGGCAGTGGGTCAAACCCGAAGAACTTCCCTCCAACGCTGAAATCCGCGAGCAGATCCAGCTCTTCGCCCGCTTGCATGAGGGCGACCAGCGCACCGAGAACCTGCGTGCCATGCGGCTCGAAGCGCTGTGGCTGATGCGGCTCTTGCGCGCCTTCCGGCCCCG
>JAEUIF010000668.1 GCA_016795185.1 Planctomycetia bacterium
GCAACAGCTGGACCAAGGACGACTTCGACGACAGCGGCTGGCGCAAGGGCAAGGCGCCGATCGGCTACGGTGAGGAAGAAATCAATAAGCGCCAGGGCACGACCGTCGCCGAGAAGGGCGCCAACTTCCTCTTCCGCCGCACGGTCGAGGTCGCCAAGGACGCCATCGATCAGAAGGGCGTGCAGCTGCGCTTGAACATCGCCAGCGACGACTGCGCCGACGTCTACCTCAATGGCGAACTGGTCCTGAAGGAGCAGGGCACCGACCACGAGTTCGCCTACTGGAACAGCGAGATCGAACTGAAAGCCGGCCAGTTGAAGCCGGGCAAGAACCTGATCGCCGCCATTGTCTATAACAAGCCCAACAGCTCAGATATCTACTTCGACGCCGAACTCGTCGCCCAGGTGCCGTTGCCCAAGAAGGAGAGGCCCAAGGCCGATCCCAAGGCGGTCGTCCAGAACACCACGGCTGCCGATCCGGCCAAAAAGGAAGACGACAAGCCGCCGACTGGCATCACCGTGGACAAGGCCAAGAAGACCGTCACCGTGGACTGTGCGATTGCTCCGCGCAAGCTGCCGAACCTCGACAAGATTTTCCCGATCGAGGTGATCGCCTGCTACCCGGCCCCCAAGGGCCAGAAGGCGCACGAAACCATCGTCACCTTCGGTGGCTGCAAGCCCAGCCACGTCCACAAGGCGCTGGAGGAAGTTGGCTTGAAACCCGGCAAGCCGGCCAAGGGCGAGGGCCAGCAGGCGACCGGGCCAGAGGTCACGGTCTCCCTGGAGTTCACGGGCAGCGACGGCAAGGTTCAGAAGCTGCCCATCGAGAAGTTGCTGGTCGATACCAAGAGCGGCAAGCCGGTGCCGGCCCTGAAATGGCACTTCACCGGCTCGGCCATGAAGAACCCCGACCCGGAAAAGGACGACACGGTTTACGGCGCGGACCTCACCGGCACCCTGATCGCCGTCTTTCCCGTAACCGACGACACCGTCCTGCAAACACACCTGACGATGAAGGAAGAAGGGCAGATCAAGCTGGAGATCGCGCCGAACCTGCTGCCCAAGGAAGGCACGGCCGCCAAGCTGATTATCGAGGCGAAGTGAAGTCGTCCAGGACGGCGCGAACCGATAAACCGTGAGCCGGCCGGCGAGAGGGCCGACTCACCCGTTCCCTCCCTCTTTCCCCTGGAGGGAGGGATTCTTATTGGGCCCCAGTTTTCGGCGCGGGGCGAGGACCAGGTCGAGGAGCGTAACCGGGGGGTGGCTCCTCTGCCGAAGTCCCTCACCCCGTGCCGGGAGCAGGGGCCTTTTTTGTTGCCCACCAAGTCCGCGCTCCCAGCCCGATTCTTGAGGGCATCTCCCCCATTTCCCAGTTTTCCACAGCGACCCTGCCGGCCGCACCCACCGCAACGAAAAATTCAAGCCTGCGGCCCGTGCGTCCGATTCCAACTAGGACGGATTTACCGCCGATGCGGCCTACCCAGCGCGGATAGCGCTTCCGAACCGCCCAGCCTGGACGGGGAATGCAAACATGCTCAAACGATGGATTGGCCTGGCGCTGCTTGCCAGTTGTGTGTGTCACCCCGCGGCCGTCCAGGCCCAGAAGTGGTCCTGCGGCGAAATGGGGCCGGGGATGGCGGGGCCGCTGTCGCCCAAGAACGCGCCGCCTGGCCCCAGCGGCGACCTGAGTCTGCCGGCCAACATCCCGAACGCCTGGTGCGAGCCGGAACCGCCGCCCTGCGTGCCCTGTGAGGTTTACGTGTTCCTGGGCGGCATGGCCCTGCAACGTCAGGGCATGGGCAACGCGCCGGTGACGTTCATCACGACTCCAGCGGTTCAGGTCGTGCGCGACCTCAACGATGCCTGGCCGAACATGGCCCCTGGCGCGCGCGGCACTGTCGGCGTTCGCCAGGGCGTCCACAGCCTGGAAGTCACGGGCTTTCAGCTGCCGCCCAACGAATCCGCCGACCAGATCGACGCCACGGGAGCGCTGAACAGCTTCTTCATCAACCAGCCAGCTGGTTTTGCGTTCTTTGGGACGGCCAACAATACCATGCGGACCACGCTGCGGAGCATCATGACCGACGGCGAGGTGAACTACCGCCGTTCCTGGTTCGATGGCTTCGAGAGCTTGATCGGCTTCCGCTATCTGAACCTGAACGAACGGCTGTCGATCCTGGCGAGCAACGGCACACCGACCACCACCGGCACCCACAGCCTGCGGGCCATCAACCAAATTTACGCCGGGCAGGTCGGCTTTGAGGCCGCGAAGGCCCTGGCCGTCTTCAATTGCCGCGTGGCGCTCGGCTGCGGTGCCAAGGGTGCGTGGGGCTTCAACCAGGTAGCGGCGGAGCAATCCCTGGTGCGGGGCGATGGCTTGCAGGGCTTCGCGAACGACGAGACCCGGCAGCTCTTCACGCAGGTGTACGAGACGAACGTGTTCGTCGACATCCTGGCGGCGGAGCGCTTCCGGGTGCGGGCCGGTTACATCTTCATGGCGGTGATCCACGCCGCTTTCACGCCCGATAACCTGGACTTCAACCTGGCGGACCAGACGATCATCGGCAACGACGATGGTTGCGCGTTCTAGCACGGGCCGATGTTGTCGTTGCAATTC
>JAEUIF010000776.1 GCA_016795185.1 Planctomycetia bacterium
AGACATTCGCTTCGGGTTGAACTACGGGTTCCCGGAGGGGAAAGTCGCGTTCAATGGCTTCTTCCCCGCGGACGGCCAGTCGTTGCGTTACCACCGCCAGTGGTTCCGGCAGTGCGACGGGCAATGGGAAGTCGCCGAGGAGATTACGCTGACGATGCCGCCCAGCGTGCCGGACGGCGACCAGTGGCAGGTGGCTGTGAAGGGTGAGCATGTGCGCCGCGAGGCAGGCCAGGAAAAGCGCGCTGCCATCGACGAAAAGCTGACCTATACCCGAACGGAAGGCTCGTCCCTCTACGTCTTGCACCGGCCGAAGGGCCGCTTGCCGTTCTCCTTGTTTCCACACCTCAAAGGCAAGCAACTGGAAGCAGCCGTGCAGACCGTTGGCCCGCATTCGCCATTCGGCTATCTGCGGGGCTTCAATCCGAGCCTGGCTTCGTTGACCGAACAGGAGTGATCGCTTCAACGAAGCAGACGGGCCTTGCCGGAGAGTTGGGCGCCCCAGGTGAGAATGGAAGGAAAGCGGCGCAATAAAGGCAGCATGCCGGCGACCGCGCCAGGCCGCGCCGCCCACTGGGCGACTAGCGCTGCCGCACGCAACCGGGGCGCGAAGTTGCGACGCCAGGCCCGGCGATAGGCGTCCGCCACGTCGGTCAGCGCCGGTCGTCCATCGCGCCGCCACTCGATCAAGCGATCGGTCAGCAGCCAGGCCGATTGCATCGCCATGCTAATGCCCTCGGCAATCACCGGATGCGCTTCGCCCGCCGCGTTGCCGACGCGAAAGATGCCGCCCTGCGTTTGCAAGCGCATGCCCGGCCGGATCGGACCTGCCGAGAGCCAAGGTCCGTCGCGCTCGGCGCTCGCCAGGGCCTCGCGCACGCCCCGGCACGACTGACGAATGTGCTCGAGCACGGCCGCGCCGGCATCGCCGGGCCAGCGTCGTCGAATGTCCCGCAGGCGGTCGCGGCGCACGCAGCACGACAGGCTCACCCTGCCTCCATCGCAATGCACCATGCCGCCATAACCACCCGGAAACGCGAGTAACGGCATCAGGTCCGCCGGCAGCGCGCTGTGTTGAAAGTGCGCTTTGAAGCCGAAGAGATCATTGCCTCTGGGCTCAAGTCGATCCCCCTGGGTCGGCAGCGTTCCCGCGTCCCAGGAACCGTGTGCCGCGACGATGACCGGCGCACGCAGTGAGCGCTCGGCCGCGTCCTGTTGCGCCGCGATGCGACAGCGGTATTCGCCGCTTGCCTCCGACAAACCAACCGCGCTCCAGGGTTGCAGCACCTGCGCGCCAGCTGCCGCCGCGCGCTGGAGCAGCAACGTATCGAGGCAGTCGCGCGACAAAGCACGGCCCCAGCAAGCTGTACTGTCAGGTCTTGGCAATTCGGCGGTCAGTATGGCCTCACCGGCGAACAGCCCGACACGCCGCACATCCGGTCCAGCAGCCTGGTCGAAGGCGTCCGCCACGTCGAGATGTTCCAGCAAAGGCCGGTTGGTCGCGGAGAGGTATTCACCGCAGAC
>JAEUIF010000796.1 GCA_016795185.1 Planctomycetia bacterium
AGCGGAGGCGTCCGGGCGCGGATGGTGCGCGCCGGCACGGGCGCGCCAGCCGCGCGCACAGCGTGCGCGGGCGGCAACGAGCGGCGCCGCCGACCTCCGCAGGTGCGCGGGGGCGGCCAACTCCTTCAGCCCGCTGCCTTCAGTGGTTCAAACGATCAAAGCAGCCAACCAGGAATCAAAGATAGGGGCTGGTGAGAAATGCGGGCTAGTTGTCGGAGGCGAGTCCATCCATCAAAGTGGTTTCCCAGAGTTTTTGCTCGGCCTGGTGTTCGGCCCAGGCGGCGGGGTCGGAGCGCAGTTCGGTATAACCAGCGTTCAGCTGGTCGAAGAACAACTGCCGCCGATAGGCCGACAGTGCGTGGTCGAGCATCTGGAGCGGGGTCTGGCCGGTTTTCTCGGCCAGTTCTTGCAACAGCACGCGTGAAGATTCACTGATTGCGACGCTCGATGTGGACATGGCCTGGCCCTCGCTGACATTGCTGGCATTGTACCAGCCCATTCCACATCTTGTGGCCAGTTCTCGGTCTGGTTATGCTGAAACCAGTCGAACTCTCCCGAGGAAACCTGCCATGGACGAGGAAGCGCTGTGTAACATCCTGCCGCCCGCGCCGCCGGCCGTGCCTCAGCCTGCGGTCGAAACACCGGCACCCGAACCGCTTACCAGCGAGCAGGTCCAGCACCTCGACGCCGCGTTTGTCGCTACCAAGGAAGAGCAAGCGGCGGCCGCGCTGATGGCGCTCTGGGCCGCTAGCCCGCTGCTGGTGGACCGCGCCGGCGATCACCTCGGCTCCAAGAAACGCGCGGAAGAGGAAGAATAAGGACGGTCCAGGTTTGTAGTTCCGCCTTCAGGCGGTCGAGCGACTCGACCGCCTGAAGGCGGAACTACGAACAGTTGTACCAGCGATCCCTGGCAAACCCCGCGCTTTCACCGCTACCCATCACTTCAGCTTGCTGTATCGCTGCCAGATCGCGTCCAGCGCGACCGCTGCCCGCAACGGCAGCTTCACCGTGACGAACTCGGTTACATCCGTCTCGCCGGGATTGATTTCCACGCTCGGCTTGTGCAGGTGATGGGCGTCCAGCACCGGGGCCGAGATGTACGGAAACACGCTGGTCGTGCCGATCGACAGCACCAGGTCGAAGCCGCGCGCGGTTTCCGCTTCGTAGGTCGTCAGCTGCCGCGCGGGCAACCGCTCGCCGAAGAGGACCACGTCCGGGCGCAGCACGCCCTGGCAATCCGGGCAGCGCGGCGGCAGCCCGAAGCCGTCGTAAGTCTCAACTTCTTCCTGATACGAACAGTGCATGCAGCGGAGGTGCCGCAGGTCGCCGTGCATGTCGATGACGTTGCGGGAGCCGGCCTTGCGGTGCAAACCGTCCACGTTCTGCGTCAGCACCCAGACGCGCTCGAAATGCTGCTCTATCGCGGCGATAACTTCGTGCCCGCGGTTGGGCCGCGCGCCGCGGCCGGCGCGTTCGATCTGGAGCAGGTATTTCCAGGTCAGGTCGGGGCGGCGCTGCATCATGGCCCCGGACAGCAGCACTTCGATCGGCAGATTATCTTCCGGGTGCTGGTCCTCGTACAGCCCGCCGACGCCGCGATAGGTGGGCAGCCCGGAATCCGCCGACAGCCCGGCCCCGGTGATGAACAGCAGGCTGCGGCTTTGATGCAGCAACTCGACGACGCGCTCGACCTGGCAGGCGTCGGCGGGCGAAATGTCCATCGTGGGAGTCCTCGCTGCGTCAATGCCGCGTTCGTAGTTCCGCCTTCAGGCGGCGAGCGACTCGCCGCCTGAAGGCGGAACTGCGAACTGCGGGCGAACCAGTTTTTGTCACAGGCTTACATCAGCGTAGCTCACCGCCGCGCCCGCCACAAGCCGACCCAAAAATGCGAACCGGCCGGGGGCCCCC
>JAEUIF010000830.1 GCA_016795185.1 Planctomycetia bacterium
TGGTGGGGGGGGGGGGGGGGGGTTCCCCCCGCCCTCCACTCCAAATCCCCCCCGGGGGGCCAACCCCCCCGCCGCTCGCTGCCGACAGGCAATTCTCTAACGTGAAGCGCAGAGCGCAGGTTTACACCTTCAGCAGCTTGCATGCCTCGGCGTAGCCCGGCGCGGGATAGCCATACTCGCTGGCGGTGACGCGGGCCAGCGCGACCAGCTGTCGCCAGCGGAACGCCGGCCGGATGATGGCGAACTCCTCGCTCACCGTGCGGTAATACTTCTCGGCGTGGAGCGCCCCGTCCTCGCTGATGGCATAGCGCAACATCAGGTCGAAGACCGGTCGGGCCGGGAAGCCCAGCTCGCCGTAGCGCTGCACGGCGGCGCAGGCCAACGCCTGGGCGCGGGCGCGGATGGCTTCCTCGGCCTGGCGCAGCAACGCTTCCGGTTCCTTGGCGGCGACCTTCTCGCGGGCGTCGGCGCGCGGGTACGGTTCCCAGGTGAGGAAATCCCCGCCGCGGTCCGTGCGGTCCTTGGCGGCTTGATACGCGCCGAGAATCAGGGCGGAAGCGGCCGTGCGCTGGTTGCCGATGCGAGCGATGTTGCGCCAGGCGTTGGCCGAATCGCAGGCATGAACGCCGATGCCGTCGCCGTGCACGCTGCCCGCTGGTTTATTGTTCTCGGCCTGGTTCGTCGGGCGGCCGTCGTCGCGCAGGACCAACTGGTTGGTCGCCAGGGCCAGGCCCTCGCCGATCGCGGTTGGCGCGAAGCCTTCCGCCAGGGCGGCGGCGACCGCCTCGGCGGCGCGGGCTGCCGGTCCCTTGAAGATGGTCATGGCCAGTTCATCCACCCAGCCGTCCTCGGCGGCGCGCGTGCCGAAGGGCTTGCTCACCAGCTTGTACTGGTCGAGCAACTTCGGCAGCAGCGCCCGCGACTCGGTGAAGTAACCGCTGTAGCGCGGATTCTCCGACTTGATGCAGAAGCGCACCGACTGACGCAGCATGGTGTGGGCGTTCTCCTTGCCGACCACGTCCAGCAAGTCCCAGGCGCGGTAGGGCAGCACGATGCGATGCACGTCCTGGCCATCCATGACGGCGACCATCAGTTCGTTGAAAGCATCGTCGGTCGACCGCGCCGCCACGCCCGCGAAGGTCTGCTCGGCGGCGTTCACATCCTTGCGGCGCACGGCTTCGAGGATCGCCTGCCCCGCCGTCTTGCCTTCGGGCGGCTTGGCGGCTGCCACGGCATGTAAGACCTCGTGCTTGCGTCCGCCGCGATCTTGCAAGCGTTTGCTATTGCGATACAGCACCTTCAGCACGGGCAACGCTCGGCGTTCGGCGGGGAGTTCCTTCGACATCTGCAAGGCGGGCGTCAGGGCCATCAGTGTATGAAAGCCGATGTAGTCTTCGCCGCCGAAGGCCCGCGCGTTGGCCAGCGCCGCCGCCGCGACCAGTTCGCTCAGTTCCGTCCCCTGGCGCTGCTTCTCGACCAGGATGGGCAACAGTTTGTCGGGCGCGGTTTCTTGCAGCAGGCAGACCAGCGGTTCGAGCTTGCCGAAGGTCAGCGCCTCGGGACCGTCGGCGGCGCGGGCGTCGGCCAGCCCCAGGTCAACGGCCAAGGCAGGTCCGATGCCCGCGATGAGCATGCCCTGCGCCACGTCCGCGAGGAATTGACGGCGATTGCAGCGGTCCATGTGTCGTGCTCCTGAGTGGCAGAGGGGATTGGCGAGACCTCACGGGTGCAAATCGAGAGCAAGCGGTTCGGGCTGACAGCGGCAAGCTGATTTCGCGAAAGCTAGAGCAGTTTGCGACTGGCTGGAGCGATCCGCACAGCGGACCCTACGGCTCGGAATGAACACAGACCAGTCTTTTCTGCCCAATGGACTAACGCAGCCGCGTTACAGCGCTCAGGAGACTTGATACTTGATGGCGAGTTGGGGCGTTTCGACGCGCCGGCCGCCCTCGGATTTGCTGGTCATCAGGAAATCGAGCATGCCGGTGGTCAGCAGCGTGCGTTCGACCGGATACGGGGCCTTACCCGTGGTCATCAGCTGGGCCGCGTGCTGCACCAGGAAGCTGAAGTGATCGCGCTGCGGCTTGGGCAGTTCGTACCAGCAGGCGGCAGGCTCCGGCTTGCCCTTGATGCGGCCAGCGAACGCCCACTCCTGGCAATGCCGCGGCGACAGATAGGAAGCCGCCCGTAAGCCGTCGTTATATTCGATCAGATAAACGAGCGCTTGCGCGTCGTCGTCCTCGATCTTGCCCTGCTTCTTCGGCGGCACTTTCGCCTGGACCGCCGCCACCGCCGCATCGAGCAAGCCCCGGTCCCACTGGCCGGACTGCGCCGCGTCCCAGGCGGCCTTGCCCGTCAGCGCCTGCACCGCCTTCACGCCAGTCTCGCCACCCTTGCGCCGCTCGGTCATCACTTGCAGGGCTTCGAGCGTGTGGAAGCCATACACCTCGAAGTGCCCGTAACCCACGGACAGCGCGCGGTCCCATTCGACGCCCACCGCCGGCTGCAAGTCGGGCCGTCGCCAGGTGACGGGCACCGACGAACCGGCCAGCATCGGAAAGCCCAGTTCCCGGCTCTGGTCGTACATCCACTTGGCATCGTCCCAGGCGTAGGCCAGGTGCTTGTCGTTGAAGACCGGCACCGATTTCTTCGATGCTCGGAAGACCTTGACCACTTCCTCGAACATCCGCCGGCGCGGGTATTGCTTCTGGCCCTTATCGTTGGTCGGGTAGTCGCCGTGCTCGCCGACGATGACGACGCCATCGACGGCGAGTTGGTCGCCGCCGAGCGTCAGGGCGTCGGCGATGCTCTTGACCAACGGCACCTTCCAGCGCCGGGCCAGCGGCTGGCCGATGTCGAGGTCGTTCACCTGCTCGATGTAGAGCGAAGCTACTTTGCAGGGAGGCGGAAAACTCTTGCCAACGATGCTGTAGCCTTCCATGAAGCGCGTGACGATGTTGTCGGCATGGCTGTACCGATGATAGGTCGTCACGATGGCGGCGATCTTCTTGTCGGAGGCCGGCGGCGCGACCAGCTGGGCGCTGAGTGGACCCGCTGCTAAACCGGAAACGGTTTGGGCCAGGAATTCGCGGCGGTTCATGGGATCAGGCCCTCCGCGCGAAGCAGGTCGAGCGTGCCGGAAACGGCAGTCACGGTCTTTTCCACGTCGGCCTCGTTGTGCATGGCGCTGAGCCAGCCGCTCAGGCCGGGCGTATCGATGCCGTGCAGCAGCATGCCGCAACGAAAGGCATGCACCAGCTGCTTGTTCTTGAGCCCGTCGAGTTTTTCCAGGTCGCCGTTGTACGGGACAAAGTCATCGCTATTCGGGCGCGGCCCCTGGTAGTTGGGCACCAGCCGGAAGCTGGAGAACTCACCGTAGGACACCCAGTCGCAGCTGCGCTCGGCGAGCATCTGATTCAACCGTTTGCGCAGCAGCTGGCCAGTGCGATTGGCCTTCGCACACGCCTGGCCATCCGCGACGAGCCGCAACGTGGCCACGCCGGCAGCGGCCGAGAGTGGGTTAGCGTTGAAGGTGCCGGGGTGCTTCATCTTCGGTTTGCCCGCGCGGAATTCGAGAAAAGCGAGAATATCCGCGCGGCCCGCCAGGCAGCCGCCGGGCAAGCCGCCCGCGAGAATTTTGGCCAATGTCGTCAGGTCCGGCTTGACGCCATACAGCTCCTGCGCGCCGCCCGGATGCACGCGGAAGCCGCTGATGACTTCGTCGAATATCAACACGCGCTGATGCCTGGAGGTAATCTCACGCAGCGCTTTCAAGAAGTCGCCGCGGATCGGCACCGCGCCGAACTGGCCGCCGGTCGGTTCCAGGATGATGCAACCGATCTGCGGCTCGCTGGCCA
>JAEUIF010000844.1 GCA_016795185.1 Planctomycetia bacterium
GGGGCGGCCAACTCCTTCAGCCCGCTGCCTTCGGTGGTTCAAACAATCAAAGCAGCCAACCAGGAATCAAAGATAGGGGCTGGTGAGAAATGCGGGCTAGCGATTCCGACTTCGCCCGACCGACCAAGAGTCCGATTTGAACGATTGCGCCGCATGGCGTGCCTCACTGCTGGGCAGCCGGCGATGAGTGCGGTTCCGTTCACAGTCGAGGTTTCATGCAGAAACAGAAGTGAATGCAGCATTTAGGCGTTGCGCGGCGTGATTTGCCTGTTTATGGCACATCACTTGCTCCAATCGCCGCCGTTGGCTCGATTCGGCAACCCCTCTCCCTTGCCTGTCCGCCAGCCGCTTGCGCCCGCCAACTACTCTCCGAGTTGGATTACAACCTGATTCCCTGCCGCCATCCGCTTCGCCCTGCGTGGAAGGTGCGCGCCGAAGGAGGCTCCCTTGCAGGTGCTGGGAGAGACCATCTGTCCGTACTGCGGCGTCGGTTGTCGGCTGCGCGTTGAAGGCACCGGCCGACAGATGCAGCGCATCCGGGGCGTGGAGTCCGCTGCCGCCAATCTGGGCCGGATGTGCGCCAAGGGCGCACAGCTCGGGCCGACTCTGGACACGGAAGACCGCCTGCTGCGGCCCCAGTTGCGTCTGAGTCGGCGCGATGATTTTCGCGCCGTCGATTGGGATACAGCGCTGCGGTACATCGCGGAAATCTTCGGCTACATCATCCGCACGCAGGGACCGGAAGCCGTCGCCTTCTACGGCAGCGGTCAGCTCGACACCGAAACGGTTTACACCGTCAGCAAGCTCTTCAAGGGCCAACTCGGCTGCAATAACACGGATTCCAATAGCCGGCTGTGCATGGCCGCTGCCGTGGCGGGCTATCGCACCAGCCTGGGTAGCGACGGCCCGCCCTGCTGCTACGACGACATCGAGGATGCGGAAGTCATCCTCATCATTGGCAGCAACATGGCGGAAGCGCATCCGGTCACGTTCGACCGCATCCGCGCCAGCAAGAAGGCGCGGCCGGAACAGCAGATTGTGGTGGTCGATCCGCGTCGGACCTTGACCGCACAGGCCGCCGACCTGCACTTGCCGGTCGCGCCGGGCAACGACATCGCCCTGCTCAACGCCGTCGGCCGCATCCTGCTGCAAGAAGACCGGATCGATTACCGGTACATCGGCGCGCACACGCGCGGCTTCGAGGAATACCGCCAGTTCCTGCTGAGTCAGGACCTGAGCGAGTTGATTGCCGTGTCCGGGTTGGAGGAAGCCGCCGTCTATCGCCTAGCCCGTCTGATCGGCGGCGCGCGGACTTTCCTCAGCTTCTACTGCATGGGGCTCAGCCAGAGCACCGTGGGCATGTGGAAGAACAACAGCCTCATCAACCTGCACCTGCTGACCGGGCAGATTGGCAAACCCGGCGCGGGGCCGTTCTCGCTCACGGGACAGCCCAACGCGATGGGCGGGCGCGAAGCTGGATTGCTGTCGCATCAACTGCCGGGCTATCGCACCGTCGAGGACGAAAAGCATCGGGCCGAACTCGAGCGCTACTGGCAGCGACGGCCCGGCGCGATCAGTCCGAGGGTGGGTTTGACTGCGGTCGAGATGTTCCGCGCGCTGGAGAAAGGCCAGCTGAAGGCCATCTGGATTGCGGGCACCAATCCAGCGGTGAGCATCCCCGACCTGCATCAGGTCCGCCGCGCCTTGCAACGCGCCCAGCTGGTAGTCGTGCAGGACGCCTATCACCCCACGGAAACCAGTCGGCTGGCCGATGTCATTCTGCCTGCCGCCCAGTGGGCCGAGAAGGACTGGACCAGCACCAATAGCGAACGCACGGTCAGTTTCAGTCCTCGGCTGTTCGAGCCGCCGGGCGAGGCGTT
>JAEUIF010000861.1 GCA_016795185.1 Planctomycetia bacterium
GCAGGCGAGCGCTGGTCCCAGCGCTCGCCTGCGGCTCGCGGCTAAACGACTGACCTCTATTTCACTTTTTTGAACTTGGACACTTCCTTCGCGCCGTCAAGTTCCGTGGTCGTCATCTCGTCCTTGACGATCTCGACCTTGAACTTCTTGGAATCCTTTTTGCCGAGCATCTCGGTTTCCACTTCGACGGTGGCGTCGTCCACGAACTTGTACTTGCCGTCGATGGACACCGTGCCGATCTTCATGGTCATGGCACTTTCGGGCTTGAACTCGACAGTCATGCCGCCCATCTTCTTGGCTTCATCGTTCTGAGCTTCCCACTTGCCGACGATCAGGTCCTTCGGCTTGGCGCTGCCGCAGCCGGCGAGGAACACCAGCAGAAACCCCAGCAACACCACGGACGTGTGACGCATCGTGCTACTCCAGAAGTGATGGCAAAGAGGCCCATCCGCGCGGCACGCGAGGAGGGCAGCGAGGTGGAATTATAGAAGCGTCCAGGGACAAGGCAATCGGCTACGGCCGTCGAGGGGGCGCAGTGCGCGGTTCCGGATCATTCAGCCCGCGCGCACCAGGCGCAGCTTGCGGCACGCTTCCAGGTAGGTCGCTTCAAGATCGACTGGCAAGCAAACATCCGCAGTCAGCGAGAGCGGCACTACTGGCAGCGGCTGGTTCAGTCGCAGTTCATGCAGCCAGACCTCCGCCTGTTCGTCGGCCTGGCGGCGCAAGGGACGATAGGCCGCCGCATAAAGTCCCGGTGCGCCGGGGAACTGGGAGGATTTACCGTCTGGCAGCAGCTGGACGATTTCATCGTGCAGGTTGAAGTGACGGTGCGTCACGATGTCCACGACGATCAGGCCGATGCCTTGCACCAGGTAGCTGGCACACTTCAGGGCGAATGCCCGCCGCGTCTCCGGTCGATCCTTGTTGGCCGGGCTAACCAGTTCAATCGCTCCCACCAGCCGGGGACCGCCTTCGGTGCCGATCACCTGGACCTCGAAGGTCTCGCCGAACGTGAGGGGCATGACCAGGGTCGGCGCGGCGAAGGCGGGCAGCGTGGCCGTCGCGCCGACGCGCGGCCCCAGCGCGGCCGATTCGCCGAGAAACGTGGCGGCGTCGATCTCCACACGGGCACCGGCATGGACATGCGGCTCCGCGAAATAGCCGGCCGGCAGCAGGTTTTCGTTCAGCTCATCGACCAGGGTGTTGGCCCACTTGGAATGAAAGCCTTCCCAGTGGCGCTCGTCGCTCAGCGGCGGGTGGAAGTGGTCGAGCAAGGGCATGGGTCCAGCCTCCGCGCGAGACAGTCCGGCATCGTCCGCTGTGGAAACCACAGCGCGGATCACCAGTGCTTTATGGTACTGATCGCGCCGCCTGCAACCGCGTCACAAACTCCGCATGTTCCGGCGTGGCCAGTCCTTGTTGCACCACGGCTAGCACGCGGGCCAGGTCACCGCGCACCAACGCCGCCGGATCGAGCCAGAGGCCGGGAAACACCGTGCTACGCAGCAGGCCATCGGCCGCCGGGGCCTGCTTCTCGAACTGCTCATCCCGCAACACGAACCAATCGACGGCCGATTCCAGCACGCGCCAGACGACGTACTCGCGCACGCCGTTCCGACGGTACACGTTCAACTTCGCGTTCAGATCGATGCTCACACTGCTGGCCGCGATTTCCGCGACCAGTTCGGGCGCGCCTTCGATGTAATCGTCTTCACTGATGCGCGCCTGACCGCCGCATTCGGGTAGAATAATGAGCAAGCCATCCGGCTGGGGTTCGTTATCGAGATCCAGCCGAGAAGTGGACTCGCTGCCAAACTCTACACCTGGTGTCGCCGCCTCGTACACGCCCAGCCAGGTCGAGATATGGCCGTGTGGCCGCCCATGCCTGCGAAACCGTGTCGGCGAGGGCACGTGGACGACTCCTTCAATCAACTCGGCTTTTCTCAGGTTCGGCATCGCTGCGTAGCGACGCTCGAACTCGGCGCGCGTCAGGCGGTCGCCCGGTTCCAGGGGCGGCACCACAGTCAAGCCGTTCGTAGTGGTTTTGGCCATGAGTTGTTCGCCTTATCCAAATTGCGTGGCGCGCCGAGGTTGACTATCGGTCACTTCCGCGTGAGCACCCAACTCAGGGCGGCCACGCCGACGACGAGGGCGGCGATGCCCGCGTAGCCGTAGGTCGTCCAGGCGCGGTACTGCGCGTCCTCGTCTAGCTTGGTTTGATTCCAGGCGACGAAGTCCTGGCTTTCGATCAGCTTGTGGACCACGCCCGGCAAAAAGCCCTGGTCGGCAGCCGAAGCGCCGGTGCCCGCCAGGTAGCAACCGCCGTACATGATGTCGCCCAGCGGGCCGTCGCCCAGCGGTCGGACGAAGTTGGTGACGATCCGCGTCAGTCGGTTTTGCCGTTCGCGCATCTGGCACAGGAAGTTGAAAAGGTCCGCGTTGGCCTTGATGGGATCGAGACGCGGGTCATCCGGCTTGGCGTCGGCCCCGAATAGCTTGTACGTCCAGTAGACCATCAAACCCTGGCAGATCCAGTCCATTTCGTCCTTGATGGCCTCGGGTAGCTGCTGCGGACTGATGTCCGGAATCCACGGATGCCGTTGGCCCAGCCGGTTATTGCGGTGGGCCGCCGGGAAGCGTTTGACGAACTCGCGGAAGCCGGACAGCCGTTCCAGGTCGCAGACCACGGTGAGCAGCGGGCAACGAATGCGAAACGCTTCCGACAGCGTGGTCAGGTCGCGCTGAATGACCAAGCCGGTGTTGTTGGCATCGGCGTCCGTGTTGCTGCCGGCGGTGGGGACCAGGAGCAGGATGCCATTGATCGGACAGCGCGGCGTGCGGTCACGCGCGATCAGCTTGGCCAGGTACTTCAGCCTCGCCGTCAGGCGTTCGGATTCCTGCACGTTTTGCAGGATCGAGGCGCGCATCTTGGTCACCGCGCCGCCGCCTTCGCCCACACGGTGGCCCGCCGCTTTGAAGACGGTGGCGATGGCCGGGTCTTCGCCGCCCAGCAGGTTGGCTAGCACTGCGCCGCCGATGGTGCCGAACATCACGCCCTGGTCATCGTCGTCGCCGCTCCCGCCACCGCCGCCGAGGCCCGCCGGCGCGATCGGTTCATCCGCCATCGACGCGGGCAGGGCGTTGAGCGTCTTCGCATGCTTGCCCAGCAACGAAGCCCCCGGACAGGTGACAAAGACCGCCTCCCGGCTGACGTAGACGCGCACCGCGGCGTTCGAGCGCCGCGGTCCAAACTTGAGCAGCGTGAACACCGGCGGCGTGGCGCTCGCCGCGGCGCGGAAGAAGACCTCCTCGCCGCCCTCGGTTTCGCCCAGCACCAGGAAGAGGGGGGCTTGCGTCAGCGCCACGTCGGCCTGGGCCAGCGCTTCCTGGACCTCGGCCCAGTCGGCGTCGATGTCGGGGAACTGCGCGGACTCCTCTTCCGGCGCTAGCACCTGGAACAGCCACCAGATCAGCCAGATGAGCGCGTAGAGCAGCAGAAACAATAACGGCAGCCAGGCCCGGCGCACCAGCGGATGGGCCGTGGGGAGAAAGCTTTCGAGGTAGGTCCGATTCAGGTAGCCCAGCGCGACCAGGACGAGGACGACCAGGACGGCATGAATGGCCCAGCGTACCTGCGACGAAACGGCGAACTTGCCCGCTTTGGAGAAGATGGGAAACACCCAGCCGAAGGCGGCCTGGATCGCATTCCACAGTGCTTTCAAGGCATGGCACTCCGCACGAGTCTTTTAAGGCACGGCTGAATACCCGTTATCCTACGGCC
>JAEUIF010000866.1 GCA_016795185.1 Planctomycetia bacterium
TAGTGCCGACGACGCGCCGCGTCGTCACGCCCGCTGAATTGGTCACGGACGTCAAAGCGCACAACAAGAAGGGCTTTACCACGACCATCGCTCGTCTTCAGGCGCTCTGTTACATCGACCGCACCTACGGCCTGACGGCGCTGAGCCCCGGACTGGAAGGCGGCCTGCTGATCCGCACCGCCTGCGACGACAAGTACACCACGGGCGCGAGCTACCTGTCGTTCACTCTGACGGCCCCGGCCATCGTCTACGTGGCCTACGATCCGCGCGTCACGAAGCTGCCCACCTGGCTGGCGCACCCCGAATGGAAGCTGACGCAGGAAACCGCCAGCATTCCGGTCCTGGCGAAATGGCGAGTTTACGCCCGCCTCTTCGATGCCGGCCCGGTCACGCTCGGCGCCAACAAGCAAGCCCCCGCGACCGGCACCGACGCGACCTACCTCGTCATCGTCCAGCCCGCACCCTGAGCGGTGCTCCGCCAGCGCAGCGCTGGGTCCGCCACGGTTCCGCGTGGCGAAGTGGCGGACCCAGAGAGCCTCGTAGGTCAGGCTTTCCAGCCTGACGGAAGCGCCAGCGACTCGCCGCCTGAAGGCGGAACTACGAACGGGCGGCTGGGTCCGCCAGTCCTCCGCGTGGCGAAGTGGCGGACCCAGACCACGGTCCTGTTGCATCGCCGCGCCGCCTTCGCGGGCTGTGTTCTCGAAAAAAACGGCTCAGCTGGCTGCTGCCGGCTTGCCCTGCGGCGGGCGGTCTTCGATAATCCAATCTTGGCTTGCCTCCCTCGCGTGGGACCTACCATCATGCTGCCGTCATCCGTGTTGCCGTTCGCCGCTGCCTTCCTGGCCATGCCGCTCCAGGCCGCCGACGACGCGCCAATCGATTACACCCGCGACATCAAGCCGATCCTGGCCAGCCAGTGCTACAGCTGCCACGGGCCGGACGAGGGCAAGCGCAAGGCCCGGTTGCGGCTCGACGAACGCGACGCGGCCATCAAGAAGGCCATCAAGCCCGGCGACTCGGCGAAAAGCCCGCTCATCGAACGGCTCGTCAGCAAGGAAGCGGATGAGGTGATGCCGCCGCCCAGCGCCAAGAAGCCGCCGCTGACGCCGGCGCAAATCGACCTGCTCAAGCGCTGGATCGACCAGGGCGCGAAGTTCGACGTTCACTGGGCCTACGTCAAGCCGACGCGCCCCACGCCGCCCGCCGCGACGGGCGACTGGGCGAAGAACCCCATCGATCGCTTCGTCGCTGCGAAACGGCAAGCCGAAAAGCTGCCACCCGCGCCGGAAGCCGACCGCATCACGCTGACGCGCCGGCTCTACTTCGACCTGCTCGGCCTGCCGCCGACGCCCGCCGAGGTCGATGTGGTTCTGAAAGATACGTCGGCGAACTGGTACGAGAAGCTGGTGGACCGCCTGCTGGCCTCGAAGCACTACGGCGAACGCATGGCCATTTACTGGCTGGACCTGGTGCGCTTCGCCGATACGGCCGGCTATCACTCCGACAACCACCGCGACCTCTGGCTGTATCGCGAGTACGTCATCGACGCCTTCAACAACAACAAACCGTTCGACCGCTTCACCATCGAGCAGCTGGCCGGCGACCTGCTGCCGAACGCGACCAAGCAGCAGGTGATCGCGTCCGGCTACAACCGGCTGCTGCAAACCACGGAGGAAGGCGGGGCGCAGGCCAAGGAATACACGGCCAAGTACGCGGCGGATCGGGTGCGGAATATCTCCGTGGTCTGGTTCGCCAGCACGATGGGCTGCGCGGAGTGCCATAACCACAAGTTCGACCCGTTCACCATGAAGGACTTTTACAGCCTGGCATCCTTCTTCGCGGACATCAAGGAGAAGGCGGTCGGCCGGCAGGACCAGACGCCGCTGCCCACCCCGGCGCAGGCCGCGCAACTTCAGGAACTCGACGGCAAGATCGCTCAGGCGCAGCAGCGATTGAATCAGCGCTCGCTGGCGCTGGACGAAGCCCAGGCCTACTGGGAACTCGGCGTGCAGGGCGGCGAAACCAAGGGCGTGCCGAAGCCGATCCTCGATGCCCTGGCCGTGCTTTCCGAGAAGCGCAGCCCCAAGCAACGGCAGGATATCGACGCCTATTTCCGGACCATCGCGCCGGAGTTGAAGGAGCCGCGCAACGAACTGGCCGACCTACAGAAACAGAAAGACGCTTTGCTGAAGGCGGTGCCGTCCACGTTGGTCTCGATGAGCGGGCCGGCGCGGACCATGCGCATCCTGCCGCGCGGCAACTGGCTGGATGATTCCGGTGAAGCGGTGCAACCAGCGGTGCCGGCGTCGCTGGGCGCGCTGGAGGTCAAGGGCCGGCCGACGCGCCTCGACCTGGCGCACTGGCTGGTTTCGCCCGACCATCCGCTGACGGCGCGAGTCTTCGTCAACCGCCTGTGGAAGCTCAGTTTCGGCCAGGGCCTGGTCCGTTCGCTGGAGGATTTTGGCATTCAGTCCACCCCGCCAACGCACCCCGAACTGCTCGACTGGTTGGCCGTCGAGTTCGCTTCCCCCTCACCCCAGCCCTCTCCCGCCGCGGGCGAGGGTGCGACCGCATGGAATATCAAGAAGTTGCACAAGCTAATCCTGATGTCGGCGACCTATCGGCAATCGTCGGTCGCGCCGAAGGAAGTCCGCGACCGCGATCCGGGCAACCTCTGGCTGGCCCGGCAAGGCCGCTTCCGGCTCGACGCCGAACTGGTGCGCGACAATGCCCTGGCGGTCAGCGGTCTGCTGGTGAAGAAGATCGGTGGGCCAAGCGTGAAGCCCTATCAGCCCGCCGGCTACTGGCAGTTCCTCAACTTCCCGAAGCGCGACTGGGCCGAGGACAAGGGCGAGGACCAGTATCGCCGGGGCATGTACACCTACTGGCAGCGCAGCTTCCTGCACCCCAGCCTGCTGGCCTTCGACGCGCCCAGCCGCGAGGAATGCACCGCCGAACGGCCGCGCTCCAGCACGCCGCTGCAAGCCCTGGTGCTGCTCAACGACCCGACCTATGTGGAAGCGGCCCGCGCCTTCGCCGAGCGGATCGTCCAGGAAGGCGGCGCGAGCGTCAACGACCGGCTGAACTGGGCCTATCGGCAAGCAGTGTCGCGGCCGATCAAGCCCGAGGAAGCCAAGGTGCTGACGGCCCTGGTGCAGCAGCACCTCGAAGAATACACCGCCGACCCGAAGGCGGCGCAGCAGCTTCTCGGCACCGGCCAGAAGCCAGCACCGCAGGGCCTGCCGCTGCCGGAACTGGCGGCCTGGACCTCGGTGGCGCGGGTGATTTTGAATTTGCACGAGACGATTACGCGGAACTAATTTGCTGGGGTCAGGCGAGCGGGGGGCGGTCGGCGCCGGGTGGAGCCGCGGGTTTGGCGTCGTAACAAAAGTGGGCTCA
>JAEUIF010000869.1 GCA_016795185.1 Planctomycetia bacterium
ACGGCCCGCATCAGCCAGGCGTCGCCGCGCGGCGCGCCCCAGATCGGCAGCGACCGTTTCCATTCGGCCGGGCAGCGCAGGACTACCACGTTGCCACCGGCCGCCAATTCCTGCACCTTCCGCAATACGCCCTGGACGTCGTCCAGCGTCCGTGCGCCGTTGAGGTGCCCGATGACGATGCCATTGCCCGCATAGGCGTGGAGGCACAGGTCGAGCGGCTCCACGGCGCGCAGAAAATCGGCGCTGCGACTGGCCGGCAGGTTGGCCTTGAAGGTCAGGCCCGGATAGGGCGACCAGGCCACGTCGGTTAAAGCTTGGTGAACCTGCGCCGTCACTGGCGACAGGTTCGCCGAGGAATCCTTCAAGCCCGCGGCGCGGAGTTCCTCTAGTAATTGCCGCACTTGCCAGGCCACCGCGGTCTGACTGCCGGCAAAGCCCGCCAGCACGGACCAGCCGCCATAGTTTAGCGACAGGCTGCCGGCTTCGTCCGGCCCGATCCGGCCATTGATGGCGGTGATACTGACCGGCCGGGTGCGCGAGCCGTGCAGCAGATCGAGCACGGCAGCGAGTTGACCCACTGTGCAGGGAATATCGACCAGGGCCTCCGCCTCAGCCAGCGGTTTCAGCTTGAGCGTGACCTGGGTGATGACGCCCAGGGTGCCGAACGAACCAATGAGCAGCTTGCACAGGTCGTAGCCGGCGACGTTCTTCACGACCCGGCCGCCGGCCTTCGCTTCCTCACCCTGGTCGTTGACCACGCTGATGCCAATGACGTAGTCGCGCAATGTACCGTAGCCGTAACGGCGCGGTCCACTGACATTGGCGGCCAGCGCGCCGCCCAGCGTGGCGTGTTCCGGTGCCGGCACATCGATCGGTAGCTGTTGCTTTTCCTGTTGCAGAATCGCTTGCAGCTTCGCCATCGTAATGCCGGCCTGCACGGTGATGGTCATGTCGCGGGCCGGATAGTCGATGACCTGGTCCAGCGCGCGCAGGTCCACGCCGAGGCCGGACCTGGTCGGCGGCAAGCCGACGTGCAGCATGGTCCGGGCACCCAGCGGATAGACCGCCTGACCAGCGGAGGCGGCGCCGCGCACGGCAGCGCGCAGCTCGGCGACGGTCGCCGGACGTTGCACGGGAATGGGGCCAAAGTCGTCGATGGTGCAGGAGAGGTGTTCCACGGTGGCTTGTTCAAGGGTGAGAGTTCGGGTCGTCAACCGCGAGTCCTTCGGCTTGTGCGGCGCTGTTCAAGCGAACATCCGCACAGACGAAAGTCATGGTGGCGGGTGTGATGGCCGACGAAACGGTGGCGAGTTCCAAAGCCGCGGCGAGCTGCACGGCATCATAGCCGCGCAGGCGGTGCGTTTCGACCAGTCCAGTCGCACGAGTCAGCAGAGCATCGGTGACATTGAGCAGTTGATATTGCACCTGCATATCATACTTGAATTCCGTCAAGATCTGCACCAACACTGCCGGCGGCAGCGCCGGCGACTGCCGAACAAAAGCCGAAACGGCTTCGACCCCGGTGATCTTCACCAAAAAGATATCGTGAGCAACCGTCGGGTCGAGAATGGCGCGGACCCATTGGCTGCCGGTTTCCGACAGGTAGCGCTTGACCACCGCACTGGAGTCGAAGAAAAAGCAAGCCACTACCGACGTTCCTTGATAATCAACTCGGAAACCGGATTTCCCTGAACGAAGTGCGGTTGCCGATCTCTGGGAATGGCGTGCGGTGGCAGTGGCGGTTTGATCTCCGACAACAAGCCAACCTCCAGCAGTCGCTGCTTCAGTTTTTCTTGCAACAGCTGCTCGGTGGCCGTATCAAGTTCGACCTTCATGGCTGGCAACCTCCTTTACACGGCCATTCTAACAACCTTCACGAAAAATCGAACGGGTTCTTCTCGGGGCGCGAGCGCCGCGACGACGAACGCCGCGCTGGCTCCGGAGCAGTCTGCCAGGGTGGCGAGGCGTTGGCGGCTTGTTGGGGCGGTTGCGGGTCGTATTCCTCTTCGGGCGGGCGGTTGGACGGCCGCGACAGGAGCAGCAAAGTGCCGCCGAGGAACACGCCGACTCCAAGAATGCCCCAGTCCACGACACGGATGTTGTCGCGCAGCTTCGTTTCCCAGTGGGGTACGACCTCGCGTTCCGCCCTGGCCTCTCGGTCGCGTTCAAACAGCCACCAGTGGAAGCCGTAGGCCGCGGGGTAGTAGGCGATCAGCAGAGCGGCAACCACGGCGAAGAACGCCCGGAAGATGCGGAGCGTCAGCAGTCGCCACAGGGCGACCAGCAGGGCGATGCCCGCCAGAACGATCGCGAAATCGCCCGCCAGGTTCATCATGGGCAATTCGTCGAACACGGGCAGCCGCAGCCGGCCGAGCAACTCCGGCACGCGCTGGTCGTTGAAGTCCTGGATGCGGTCCAGGACTTGTTGACTCTGCTCCTTCCAGTCCACGGCGAACAAGATGGACATTTGAGTTCTCCGGGGCGCGCGAAGCCGCAATCGGCGGGCTTTACCACTCCAGGGACGCCAGGTCGATGGACAGGCCGGGGAACAACTTGGGCTGGAACGGTTCATCGAAAGCGACGAGCCGCGGTTCGCCGTAGGTCTTGTGCGTCAGTTCGTATTCTTCGAGCACGCGCTGTTTCAGATCGACGATCCAGTACCACTTGACGCCGTGGCGCGCGTAGGCCTTGAACTTGGTCTCGCGGTCTACTTCGGGGTCCGAGGAGAGGATTTCCACAGCCAGATCGACAGGACCCTCGATGCGTTTCTCCTTCACGCGCTTCAGGTGCCGCCGGGCGACGAAGACCAAATCCGGTGCGGGCGTCCAGTCGCCATTCAGTTTCACGAGCGTGTCGGGAAACAGTCGCCCCAAACTTCGTTGTTTGACCCATGATCCCAGGACGATGGCCAGCTGGAGGAGGAAATACTGATGCCAGGGCGTCGGGCGCGTCATGACCACTACCTCTCCGTCCAACAGTTCCAGCTTGACCGTATCGCTCGGCGGCAGCGCGCAGAACTGGTCGCTGGTCATGGGGAACAGCACCAGCGGTTTCTTGAGTTGAACGACCGACATGCGTTGATTCCTCCGTTCAAAACCGCGCGAAGCCGCGAGTGGTCAGAAGTCGCGCGGTCGATAGCCGCCATCGGGCGGCGGTGGAGCGCGGAAGCCGTAGTCGCTGGGCGGTGGCGGTTCTTCGATGGCGACTTGGCGTGGCTCGGTGGCGGTGAGCAGGATAATCAGGGCGAGGACGACCGTCAGCAGAAAAACCACTACCAGTATGATCAGAATGTTGCGGTTCAGATCGGATTGCATGGATCGTTGCAACGAGTCAACTTGCTCCGGCGTCAAAGGCCGTCCCTGGTTGGCTTGCGTAGCTTCAACCGCTTTTTTGCCGATCGCAAAGGTAGCGTAACCAGTCGCACCGCCAAAACCACAGCACATTGGCATGGTGAGTACACCTGCCAATACCAAGGAGGCGGTCAACGGCAATGTTCGCGTGCTTCCTAGAGGAATGCCCTTGCAGACAATGGCGACGACTACGACTACGACGGCGAGTCCGAGAAACAACAGCCCGAAAATGCAAGGCATAGATTGCCCTCAGTTGGGCGAGTTGACCGTGTTTGGGATGGTTCCATATTCAGTCGGTTCGCGACGGAATCGCGTGGGTCGCTTCGTACAGTTTGATCTCGCGAAGGTACTGACCGATCATGTCGAGGTAGGACCTCTCGACCTCGGATTTATGAACGGGACTAAGGTCGGTGCGCGCACACAGGGCGGCCAGCCGTGCCTCCATATTGGCCAGTTTCTCGCGAGTTTGCAGATAGCCCTTTTCGGTGAGCAAAGGCGTCATAGCAGGATCTCCACCACTCCACGTCGCGCCTGGTCGCGGTCGAACCCAAAATCCGAGTCAATCCATTGCTGGAGATCGGCCTCGTCTTGCGCGATCTGCACATGCACGAACGGCCACCGCCTGCTGGAAGCGAGCGTGGGTTGCTCTTGCCGAGGGTAGTCTGGACCTGGCAAGATCACCACGTCCACGTCATTCGGAGCCTCCTTGGCGGTCACGTAACTGCCGTCCACGATCAGACGGGCGACTCCAGACTGCCGCGCCCATTGAACGAATTCGGCCAACTCGGCTGATTCGACCTGGCGCTCCGCCGAATCAATACCAAATCGCGCGACTACTTCCAGGATTTCACACCGGTGGACGCCCGGCGGTAAATTGCCATGTTCGTCGAATTCTGGGAGCATCGTGGGCTCTCAATTGCATTTTACAGCGCCGCCCGTCGTCCCGCCTTGCTGGGCTCGATGCACGCCCCCGCTGTCGGGAACATCTTGGCTGGGCTGCAACGGCCTTCCGGGTTGAAGGCCGAGCGCAGCCGCAGCATGAAGTTCAGGTCCTCGGGCGAGAACAGCCGGGGCATGAAGTCGATCTTCTCGACGCCGATGCCGTGCTCGCCGGTCACGCTGCCGCCCACGCGGACGCACTCTTCCAGGATCTCATGGCTGGCGGCCAGCACGCGCTTGACCTGATCCGGGTCGCGCTCGTCGAACAGCAGGATCGGGTGGATGTTGCCGTCGCCGGCATGAAAGACGTTGCAGATGCGCAGCTGATGCTGTTCCCCGATCCGCTGAATTTCTTTCAGAATGTGCGGCAGCTTGGTGCGCGGCACCACACCGTCCTGCGTGCAGTAACTCGGCGCTAGCCGGCCGACCGCGCCAAACGCTTGCTTGCGGCACTTCCAGAGCAGGAGGCGCTCGGCCTCGCTGCCCGCCAGGCGTACTTCCCTGGCTTTATTTCGCCGGGCGATGGCCGTGATTTGCTCGGCTTCTTCGTCCAGGCCCGCTTCCAGGCCGTCCACCTCCATGATGAGCACCGCGCCGGCGTCCAGCGGGAAGCCGAAGTGAAAGGCCGCTTCCACCGCTTGCAAAATGAGCCTGTCGAGCAGTTCCAGGGCCGCGGGCACGATGCCTGCGCCGATGATGTCGCTGATGGCGTTCGTGGCGTCGTCCACCGTCTCGAAGACGCCGAGCAGCGTGCGGTAGGCTTCCGGATTGCGCGAGATGCGCACCCAGGCTTTCGTCGCAATGCCGAAGGTGCCCTCCGAGCCGACGATCACGCCTGTCAGGTCGTAGCCGGGATTGTCTTCCGTCGGGCCGCCGGTCTGCACGACACGGCCGTCGGGCAGGACGAATTCCAAACCGAGGATGTGATTGACCGTGACTCCGTACTTCAGCGTGTGCGGGCCGCCCGAATTCGTGGCGACGTTGCCGCCGATGGTGCAGGCCCCCTGCGACGACGGGTCCGGTGCGTAGTGCCAGCCTTGCGGAGCCAGGTGGCGCGTCAGCCAGACATTGACCACGCCCGGTTCGACCACGGCGTAGCGGTCGCGGTAGTTGACTTCGAGGATGCGCTTCATGCGCGTCAGCGTAATCATCACGCCGCCGCCCACAGGCAGGCAGCCGCCCGCCAGGCTAGTACCCGCGCCGCGCGGCAGGAAGGGCACGTTCAGCTCGTTGCACAGCTGGACGATGCGCACCACCTGCTCCGTCGACGTAGGGAAGACCACCACGTCGGGCCGGTTCTTCTCGATGGTGAAGCCGTCGCACTCGTAGACGAGTAAGTCGCTGGCGGACGTCAGGATGCCGTCGCGGCCGACGATGGCGCGGAGGCGGTCAATCAAGGGGGAAGCGGTCAGCGTGCCGGGACCGTCTGGCATGGGAGTAATACGAGATGAGGTCGGTGGTTGCCGCGGCGCGCTTCAAGGCTCGCAGGCGGCGCGCGGTGTCGCGGGCGAACATGCCTTGCAGTATAGGGTCCAGGAGCCACCGGAGCCAGCGTGGATGCGCTGAGAGCCAGTAGGCGAACGACACGCGCGTGCCGCCAGCAGGCAGTGTCTCGAAGCGCCACGAACCGGCGAAACTGGCCAGAAACCAGGGGCCGCGCGTCATTTTCACGGCGGCGACGCGCGGCGGTTGCCAGCTGACGTACTCGGTTTCCATGCCCAAGCCGCTGCGCGCTACGCACCAGGCGCGCACGCCCCGATCCGGCGCGGTCGCGCCATTGAGCAGCCTGGCCTCGCGCAGAAACGGGTCCCAGCAAAGGCGCTGGCTGTAGTCTTGCGTTAGCGCGAACAGAACTCCTGGTTCCGCCGCAATATCGAGGGTGATGCGCAGCGCGGGCATGGCGCTTCTCCATGATCGGTGATGGACGAAGAACCGCAAACGCCCGTGGCGCGGCAACATGACAGCCTTACACTTGGCCCACGCGCGGAACTGCACGCCCCAGCCACACTTTCGGACCAAAGTCACGCACCAGTGAACCAACCGGGCAGTGCTGCCGTAGTAGACGGCGACTACCGGCGGCCGCAGCGTTCGCCGGCATAATCGGAGTCTTGCAACTGGGATTTTGGCAACTTGCCCGCAACGAAACAATTTTGTCGTTGACAACTGCTAGGTAAGACGGGCAAGATATCCCGTCCCTGTTGATACCCGAGTTAAAAGGAGCGCCCCAAGGATCGCCCGTCGCCCTGATCGCCATAACGGATGAGGTATCAATCCCTCCTCTTCCAACCCTTGCCGGTGTGATGCAAGCGGTTGCGATCGGCCGCAGTGTGTGGGCGTCCTGAACGATGGAACTTCAGGTGATGCAGCCGTTCCGGCCTCGCCGGATCGGCGACGCTTTCCAACGGAACGATCCCCACAGTCGCTGAAGGAACAGCGCGACGATTGCACGAGCCGCTTGCGGTTTTCAGACTGCCCATCCCGTCGCGTCTGAAACTTGGCTCCAATCTTTCGTCACGGATGATTGCGCGCGGACCTCGCGGTCTTTCGGTGCGACGCTGGCGTCGCAACCGACGGAGACGAAGTCTACGCCAGAATACGGACGATTGGCGCTGGACGATATTTCTCATGCCCTAACGGATTCGCCCATGGACTTCCACCACCGCACGGGCATGTCTGCACTGGCGATCTTGATCGCGGACCTTCCAAACAACCAGCGGCCTCGTTTCGTTCAATCCATGCTGGAGGCCGCGCCGCATCGCTCCACGGATGGGGTGCATCTGGCTTCCACCACGTGCTGCTCGCTCGGCTACGCTCAGCGCGGCTGCACAGGGCGCGAGCAGCAAACAGCCTGGCCAGCGCGCGACGGCAACCTGTGGGTGCTGGCCGACCTGCGCTTGGATAATCGCGAAGAATTATGCACGAATCTGTTCGGCACAGCCACGGACGACGTTTCCGACGATAGGCTCTTGCTGGCTGGCTATCGCCGCTGGGAGACGGACCTCGCGAATCGCCTGGTGGGTGACTTCGCTCTGCTGATCTGGGATGAAACGGTCGGTAGCGTCTACGCGGCGCGCGATCCCTTTGGGGTCCGACCGCTGTTCTGTCGCCAGGCCGACGGTTGGCTCGCCTTCGCCAGCGAGGCCGAACAGTTACTGGTTCTTGAGCCGGTCGACGCCCCAATGGACGAGCAGACCGTGGCGGATTACCTCACGGACGAGGTGCGGTCGTTGCGACGAACGTTCTTTCGGGGCATCGAGCGCGTCGAACCGGGCCACTGGTGGCTGGCCCGGCCCGACGGTATCACCCGGCAGCGTTACTGGTTGCCGCCGCGGACTTCGTCGCGACACTTGTCCGCTACCGAAGGCCGTGACGAATTCCGACGACGGTTTTTCCGCAGCGTCGGTCAGCGGCTTGAGGCACAGCAGCCCGCGCTATTGCACCTGAGCGGGGGCATCGATTCGTCGGCCATCGCAGGGGTTGCCGGGCAGCTGGCAAAGCACGGCCGTCTGCGAGCAGAAGCCTGCCGGCTGGTGTCGGCAGTCTATCCGGGCCTGGATTGTGATGAGTCAGCCTACATCGACGCGGTGCGACAGCGCACCGGCTTGCCGCACGAAAATTGGGACGGCACCGAGTCCGTGTGTGCGGCGGGCGTCGCTGGCCCCAGTTCTCATCCGTGGGGCGCTGGCAAGTTTGGCAGCGTGGCAGGGGACTGGCGCATCGCGCAGCGACTGGGGGCGCGGGTGATCGTCAGCGGGTTCGGTGGCGATGAATTGCTCTTTGAGCGCGGCATCTTCGCGGACCTGGCTCGCGCTGGCCGCTGGCTCGAATTGCTGCGGCAAGGACGACTGGCCCCACGCTACTCGACACGCTCGGCCCGCTACTTTGTCCTCGACGGCTTGCGAGCGCTGCTTCCGGGCCGGATCAGGGCCTGCTATCGGCGCTGGCGGCCAGCCACACGACCAGCCGCGCCGTCCTGGTGGGGCGCGAAGCTCCGCGAACTGGCCGCGCAGGGTTCCGACGACGGACTTGCCGAACCCGCAGTTGCGTTCGGCTCGCGGACGCAGGAAGCGACCTGGCACTGGCTGACGCGCCCGGGTTTCCTGCTGGCGCTCGAATGGCAGGTACTCGAAGCCGGCCGTGCGGGCATTGAAATGCGTTATCCGTACCTCGACCGCCGGCTGGTCGAGTGTGTGCTCGAACTGCCCTACGAGCAACGGCTGCCGGACGGACGGATGAAGCGACTGGCGCGCGAGGCGCTCCGCGATTGTCTGCCGGCCTGCGTGGCCGACCGGCGTGCGGTCACGACCTTCGACGCGAACATCGAGTTGCAGTTCCGCCGCAGCGTGCCGGCCGTGGCGGCGGTCCTGGAGCGATCGCCCTGGCATAGCACGGCGTTCGTGAATCAAACTGAAGCCGTCCAGTTGCTGAGAAACCTGGCTGCCGCGCCGCCCGGCACGCTCGATTGGACCGAGATCGCGACTGTCTGGAACATTGCCCTGCTCGAACTATGGCTGCACCGCTGGCAGCCGCGTCTGTGCCGCGCCTCGTGAGCGCTGCCCCAAGGCCCAACGGAGTTGAGTTCTCCTCGAGGAATGCCTCATGAACCCGCAAGCCGCAGAACACCTGCCTCACCGCGAACCCGCCGGGGACACGGTGCCGCCCGCGCCTGTCGCGCCGCCCGCGTACGAACCGCCGCAGCTGACCCCGCTCGGCAATCTGCGCGACGTGCTCGGCAAGAGCGGTGGTCGTTCCGATTTCGGCAACCGCCTGGGGGCGCGCCGACCCTGAGCCGTGGTTTGCTGGCCCGAGTGGTGGGCGGATGATGCAACCCGCCGACCGCCGA
>JAEUIF010000875.1 GCA_016795185.1 Planctomycetia bacterium
GAGCAGTCCGCGCCACCCAAGGGCATCGGGGCCCTGGACGTACCCGACCGCCACATCTATTGCCTCGACCTGCGCGACTACAATAACCAGCAGCCCTACGTGGACGAAGTCCGCCGCATCGTGCAGGAGTGCCGGAAGCAGCGCGAGGCGAAGCAGCGGGCCGCCGCGCCGGTGGCGATGGTCCAGCTTGGCACCGACCTGGCGCGCGGCGTCAACGGCCATGAGGCGAAGGTCTTCCAGCCCGAGCAGCTTCTGGCCCAGGCGGGGCGGCGCTGGTATCCGGTAATCGATTACAGCCGCTGCACCAATTGCATGGAGTGCATCGATTTCTGCCTGTTCGGCGTCTACGGCGTCGATCAGCACGACCGGCTAACGGTCGAACACCAGGACAACTGCAAGCGCGGCTGTCCCGCATGCAGCCGGGTCTGCCCGGAGCAGGCCATTATGTTCCCGGACTACAAGACCGCCGCCATCGCGGGCGCGGCGGTGGGCGCGGTCAGCGGCCTGAAGATCGACCTGTCGAAGCTCTTCGGCGGCGACGCCAAGGACGCGCTTCAGCAAGCGGTGCTGGAACGCGACCAGGAACTGGTCAAGGACGGCCGCGAAGCCGTGGGCACGGCCGTCGGCCTGGCCAAGCGCCAGACAGGCAAGGAGCAGGCCCCGAAAGACGACCTCGACAAGCTGATGGATTCGCTGGATGCGCTTGATATTTGAGGAGGCGGAGCGATGCCGGAAAGGGGGCGAGAAGAAATCAGTCAAGGAAGAGGTGATTGACATGCTTCGGCGTCTGCCGGACGACATTACCTTGGAGGACATTCAGTACCATCTCTACGTTCGACAGCTGGTCGAAGAGGGCATCCGAGACGTTGAAGCAGGCAGAGTGATTCCACATGAAGAGGTGGTCAGGCAAATGGATGAGTGGCTGCGGCCGCGAAGGCTACACAGGTCGTAGAGTGAGGTCCGGTCAGCTAGAATTGGTCAAAGACTGTCGCATTGCAATCGGTCCGCTATTCTCCACCGCAAATGCCACTGGCCTGTTGTCAGAGTTGAGGAACCTTCCATGAACCTCGAACAAGACGTACTAACCGTTCTGCGGAACCTACCGCCGGAGAAACAGCGGGAAGTGCTGGATTTCGCGGAGTTCTTGAAAAGCAAGGCGGGTAGCCCATCCCAGCGCCGAAGTTTGATGGGACTCTGCGCGGCCCCGGGGTTAAGTGTGACCGCGGAAGACATTGATGAAGCGCGCCGCGAAATGTGGGGGAATTTTCCGCGGGAGGACATTTGATGTCTGCCGTGCTAGCCGACACACACGCGGCGATTTGGTACCTCGTGGAACCGGACCGCCTGTCCCTTGCGGCTCGCACGGCATTCGTCCAGGCCACCGCCGCTGGCGCACCGATCTATCTGTCCGCCATTTCGCTGGTGGAACTCACCTACTTGACGGAGAAAGGCCGATTGCTGCCAGGGACGCCCGAGCGTGTCTATCAGGCCTTGCAAAAGAATGGAGCTGCCGCGCTGGTGCTGGTTGATTTGAATCTGTCCATTGCCGCTGCTCTCGCTCAGATTCCCCGCGACCGGATTCCCGATATGCCCGACCGTATCATCGCAGCGACTGCATTGGTTCTGAATGTGCCACTGGTTTCGCGCGACCGGAAGATTCAAGCATCGTCCATCGTGACCATCTGGTGAGCTATGCACCTGCAACTCCTGACACGCCTGCTCCGCGAGACCGACAAGCGCCTGCTATGGAAGCTGGCCTGGAACATGGGCTGGAAGGGCATGCTCTCCGTGCAGAAACACAAGAGCCGGCTCAGACGCGGCGAGGTGTTTCCGCCGTTCCTTTACGTCTCGATCATCAATAGCTGCAACCTGCGCTGCCAGGGTTGCTGGGTGGATGTGGCCGCCAAGCAGCAGACCATCGGGCCGGAAGCGTTTGCCAAGCTGGTGCATGAGGCCCAGGAAATGGGCAATGTCTTCTTCGGCGTCGTCGGCGGCGAGCCGTTCATGCACCCGCAGCTGCTCGACATGCTGGCGAAGCACCCCGATTGCTACTTCCAGATTTTCACCAACGGCCATTTCATCACGCCCGAACGCGCCCGGCGGCTGCGGCAACTCGGCAACGTCACGCCGCTCATCAGCGTCGAAGGCACCGAGATCATCAGCGATCAGCGCCGCGGGCGGAACGGCGTGCTGAGCAAGACGCTGGAAGGTCTCCAGAATTGCCTGAAGGAAAAGGTCTTCACCGGCGTTTGCACCAGCCTGTGCCAGACCAACTTCGACGACCTGCTGCAAGAAAAGTGGGTCGATCGGCTGATCGAAATGGGCGTGCATTACACCTGGTTCCACGTCTATCGCCCGATGGGGCCGGACGCCAATCCGCAGCTGTGCCTGACTCCGGACCAGCAACGGCGTGCCCGGCAGTTCGTGGTCGAGATGCGGGCGAAGAAGCCGATCATCATCGTCGATGCTTACTTCGACGGTGAGGGCCGCGCCCTGTGCCCTGCGGCGACCGGCATCAGCCATCACATCAATCCGTGGGGCGGTATCGAGCCCTGCCCCATCGTGCAATTTACGAAGGAATCGATCCACGCCACCGAGACGGACTCCCGCCCGCTGCGCGAGAAGTTCTTGCACTCGGCCTACCTGCACGATTTCCGCAAACTGGCGGCGAACACCACGCGCGGCTGCATCGTGCTGGAGCGGCCCGACCTGCTCCAGCAACTTCTCGAAAAGCACGGCGCACAGGACGGCACGGCGCGCGGCACCGCGCTGGCTGAACTGGCGGCGATGCAGGTCCGCACCTCGCAGTTCAACCCTGGCCAGGAGATTCCCGAGAAGAACTGGCTCTATCGGCTGGCCAAGCGCTTCTGGTTCAACGATTTCGGCGTCTACGAACAGAACGCCCACGACACGCTGTCCGCTCCCGCCGTATTGCGCCGACAAGCCGGGCCGCCGCAAACCGCTGACTGCGCCGAGTAGCCGCGTCTGACGACGGTCGCGTGGAAATTGCCATGCCATTTCGCTTTCTGTTTCGCCTGGCGACCGGGTTCAGGCTGCATTTGAGCCGGGCGCTGGCCTGGAACCTGCAAGGGCTGACGGTTGCCGACCGCGAGCAAAAACAACTCGAAGCAGCCGGCATCGACGCGCCGGACCTTCAACGCTACGCCGTCTGGCGGCGCAGCACGCTGTACCTCGTCTCGGTGCCGACCTCGCTGTCGGCGGTGCTGGCCACGGTGGACACCGTCAACCGGGGCGTGGCCAGTCTGAATCATTTCGGCGAATTGCTGACCGTGATCGCCACGCTGGTGCTGTACGCCATGCCGCTGTCTGCGCTGGCGGCGGCGCGCAACTGGTCGCGCTTGCGGCGTTCGCACCGCATCCTGCGCTGGGGCTGGGCCATCGCCTTTCTGCCGCCGTTTTTCATGGCGCTGGTGCCGATGGACTGGCTGTTCGTCGCGGGCCCGCCCGAACAGCAGGCCGAGCGCCGTTTCGCCCTGGCCGTGCTCGACATGTTCAACGGCCTTTTCCTGTTCTGCACCTTGTTGCCGACGGCGCTCGCGCTCCTGCCCGGCCTGATCCGCGCCTGCCTGCGCGTGAAGACGCTCTTGCCCGGCTCCATCGTGCCCGGCTGGTTCCTGGTGGCGGGCGCGCCGTTCTCGGTGCTACTCTGGCTGGTGGCGCTGATCGCGCTGAACCACCTGGCGGGGAACCCACTGCTGATCGCCGGCGTGCTGCTCTGGATCGGCGCGCCGCTCATCTACGTCCTGCGGGCGGAGCTGTTCGTGCAGCCGGTTCCGGCGTCGGCCTGCGCCAAGATCGGCCGGGTGCAGCTGGTGGTGTCTATGGTGACGGGCCTGGCCGTGGTCCTGCTCTGCATCTACCTGGGCACCCGGCATATCCTCGGCCTGCCCCTGATCGGCCTGCACGAGCACAGTTCGGCCCTCTGGCTCTGGCGGCACACCGCGCCCGAAGACCTCGACCCGGTCACCATCTTCCGCCAGTCGCGGTCCTGGTTCTATCTTTGGGACATCGACAACTTCCAGATGGCGATCGAGTACGTCAGCCGGTCGCTGTTCCTGACGGTGGTCATCGCCGACCTGCTCCTGCTCATGAACCTGTCCGTCTGGTGGCAGCAGAAG